>JBBQRM010000198.1:0-5902 GCA_038214855.1 Rhodobacterales bacterium
CTCGATGGTGCGCACCGGCACCCGCGGTGCCGCGAATTGCTCCCGCCGGAAAATCCGGGTGACCATGTCCGGGACGCCCATGAGCCGCTGGCCCGTGGGCGCGCCGAAGAGCGCGCTCTGCATGTCCGTTCCCCCCAACCCGTCGGGGAACATGACATATCCGTGACAAAGGAGAAGCGTTCTGCGTCCTCAGGGTTAAGAGCGATCTTGACGCCGCGGGAAACCCTGCCGCCACTGGGCCCGCGCCCGCCAGACCGCTCCCCACATCGCCGCGGCCTTGGCGCCGCGCCGCCCGCCGGTCATACGCGCGAGCGCGCTGCCGCCGAGCGTGCGGCTGAGCGGCCAGAGCTGCAGCAGCGCGCCTGCGACCGGCTGCTGCCAGGCCGGCAGGTGGCGGCGGGCGAGCGTCACCCGCGCCTTCAGGACCAGGATCTGCTTGTCGGCGCGGCGCGCCGAGGAGGCGCCCGCGTGATGCACGATCGTGGCCTCGGGCGTCATGCGGGGTGCGGCCCCGAGCGCGCGGGCGCGCCGGCACAGATCCGCCTCCTCGCCGTACATGAAGAAGTCGAGGTCGAACCCGCCCAGCCGCTCCCACAGCTCGCGGCGGATCAGGAACAGGCAGCCCTGGACCACGTCGACCGCGCGCTCGCTGTCGCGGGCCCAGCCGCCGTAGTCCTCGGGATTGAAGTACCGGCTCCGCGGGAAGGCGAGGGCGAGTCCGCTCGCGCGGGCGAACAGGCTCCAGAGCGTCTGGTCGCCGAAGACGCTCGTGGGGTTGAGCCGCCCGTCGTCGAAGAGAGTGCGCCCGCCCCAGATGCCGGCTTGCGGCGTGCGGTCGGCGAAGTCCACCAGCCGGTCGACGGCGCGGTCGAGCACGATCGTGTCGGGGTTGAGCAGGAGCAGGTATTCGCCCCGCGCCTCGGCCGCGGCGATGTTGTTGCCGCCGGCGAAGCCGTGGTTCTCGGGGCTCGCGATCAGCCGCATCCGGGGGAAGACCTCGGCGATCGCCGCGGCCGAGCCGTCGGGCGAGGCGTTGTCGAGCACGATCACCTCGTGGGGCACCGAGGTCTGGACCGCGACGCTCTTCAGGCAGGCGAGCGTCATCGCGCGCGTGTTGTAGCTGATCACCAGGATCGAGACGCGGGGCTCTTCCGGAGCGGCGGCGGGGTCGCCCGGAACGGGCGCGGGGGTGTCGCCCGGAACGGGCGCGGACGACGGCTGCGGAACGGGCGCGGACGACGGCTGCGGGACGGGCGCGGGGGTGTCGGTCAAGGGCTGCGATCCTTCGGGCCGGGCGGGAGAGCTTAAGTGGGATCCTGCGTCGGAGAAAGCAGGCTGCTGCGGTCTCTGGACGGTTCGTATGATCAAGTGCTCTTAACTGCTGGTCCGCGGCTTCGAAAGGATTCTGCCCTGAAGAACGTCAGCATCAGCCTGACCGAGCAGCATGCGCGCGAGATCGAGAGGGAAATCGCTGCGGGTGGCTATGCCTCGGTCTCCGAAGTGATCCGGGCCGCCCTTCGGGAGTTCCTGATCCCCGTGCACGGTCCCGACCCGGCGCAGGTCGAGCGTGACGTCGCCGCGTATCGCGCGGCCCGGTCCGCCGGTGTGCCTCTCATCGAGGCGGCGGCGGCGGAAGCCGCGATAGCGGTCGAGCTTACGGCCCCTCAGGCGGCCCCGCAGGCGGAGTGACCCCGCAAAAGCTGCGTCTCGCGGATGCGGCGCTCGCGGACATCTCGCGGCGCGGCCGGCTGCTCCGCCGGCATCGGGGGGCGGAGTTTGCCCAGGCCTGGACGATGGATTTCTTTGCCTGGCTGCGCGGGTGTGCCGACGGCGGTGCCGAGATCGGAACCCGGCATCCCCGGCATCCGGCGTTTCGAACCTTCGGCTACAGGCGTCAGGCGACCCTCCTGGTCGAATACGCCGAGGCGGAGATGCGCATCGTCCGGGTGTATTTCGCCGGTCGGGACTGGACGCGGTGATCCCGTCAGTCCGGAATGAAGCGGTCCAGCCGCTCGAGCGAGGCCTCGAGGAAACCTGCGAGCCGCGCCTCGGCCGCGGCCTCGCCACCGGCGCCGATCGGGGTGATCACGCGGACCAGCCCGCCGTCGGTGCGGCCGCGGGTCAGGCTGTCGGCGACGGTGTAGACCTTCGCGGCGAAGTCGCTGGTCATCCGCCGGCCGCGGCCCTCGAACCAGTAGTAGACGAGCTGGCGCTCCATCCCCTTCTGGATCACCGCGCGGTTCACCTCGAAGGGGGCTGTCCCCCGCAGCGTGAGCGTCACCGGCTCGATCCCCGCCACTTCCCAGCCGCCGGCGGGCAGGCAGACTTGCGGGGAGTGGATGGCGTTGCCCTCGGTCTGGCTGCGGTAGTAGGACAGGAACAGATCGACCGGCGCGGGCTCGGCGGGGTTGCGGTAGAGCGCCGTGAGATAATCGTCCGCCCCCAGCGTCGCCTCGACCTTGGGATCGAGCAGCGCGCTTGTCCCCGACCATTCCCCGATCTGGCGCGGGAACAGGCTCAACGGATCGCGCGCCACCGTCCCCACGCTCTGGGCGGGGGCGAGGAGCCAGGCCGCCGACAGCGCCGCGGTCAGCACAGCCGCCGTCATCAGCGCCCGCGAGGGCACCACCGCAGCCACCCGGGCGAGCTGATGGCCGAGGCCCGAGAAGTCGAGGTCGATCGCCTCGCCGAGCGGCCGGGGATCGCGGCTCAGCCGCTGCATCGCCACCACCATGCCGAAGAGGATGGCGATGCAGGAGAGGAAGATCACCCAGCCCTCGAAGAAATGCAGGAACCCTTCCGCCTGATCGATGCCGTAGCGATCGACCAGCACGCCGATGATGCCGATGCGGATCGAGTTCATCACGATCGCGATCGGCACCGCCGCGAGCAGCAGCACCGCCTTGTGCCAGCGCTTCCCCCGGTAGAGCACCGCGAAGACATAGGAAAAGCTCATGATCGGGAAGAGGTACCTGAGCCCCGAGCAGGCCTCCGCCACCAGGAGCTTGTAGACGCCGAGATCGATGACGTTGCCGTCGAGAAACACCGGCACGCCGGCGAGACGCACGAACCACACGCCGAGCTCCGACGAGAGGAACTGCAGCGTGGTGTTGACCTGCCAGTAGAGGAACTGCGGCAGCGGCAGCATGAACACCAGATGCAGCACCGCCGGCCAGAACAGCCACCCGCGCCGCGCCCCGAAGAGCGTCAGGATCAGCCCGCCCACCCAGAGGATCAGCGCGTAGAAGACGATGTCGTCGATGCGCACCAGGTTGCCCGCCAGCGCTATGAGGAGGGCCGCCGCGAGCACCGCCAGTCCCGGCCAGCGGTCGGTGACGGGGGCTGTCACGGGCGGCACCGCGCGCATCTCGCGCAGGAACATGTAGAACGAGAGGATCGGGATCACCGGCCCGTGGCTGAACTCGGGCCGGGCCCATTGCGTCGCCAGCCCCTGGAGGCCGAACCAGAAGAGCGGCAGCGCGCTCAGGATCGCGAGGGCGAACCAGGCTGCGCCGGCGGCGGAGGGGGTGAGACCCGCGGGCAGGCCGAAGACCGTGCCGAGCCGGCCGGCTCCGGCCAGTGCCCCGGGTTCCGCGCGCGATCCCGCCGTGCCTGCCATCCCCGTCTCCCCGTCACGTTTGCGGGACGCCCACACGCCCGCGGCGAAACTAGCCAGAAATCGCCGGAGAAACGAGCGCAAATCCGCCTCAGCGTAAACATGGGGGGAGGAGCCGCGCCTCCTTGCCCGGCGTGCGCGCGATAATCCGGGCGCACGGGCGCGCGCGACAATCCGCCCCGGCGCCATCGGGGGGTCCGCAACGCGCGGCGCCGGGGTAGACAGGACCCGGGCGCGCGTGGGTAAAGACGCGCCCGTCCCAACCCGGCAGGTCGCTCGTGAACGCCTCTTCCCCGACCCGCACCTCCGCCCGGCCCTTCGCGCCGGTGCGGGCCTGGCGCATCCATCTCGGCGCACACAAGACCGCGACGACGCATCTGCAGCAGACGCTCGCGGCGATCCGGCCGCGGCTGGCGGCGGCGGGCGTCGATTTCGTCCCGCTCGAGCCGGTGCGCGAGAGCGGGCTCGCCCGGGCGCTGATCCAGCGGCGGCTGCTGGCGCGGCTGCCGCTCGCGCGCGACCCGCTCGCGCGGCGGCTGATCGCAGGGTTCATGGAGCCGCTGCGGGCGGGACCGGACACATTGGTCGTGTCGGAGGAGAAGCTGGTCGGCACGCCGCGGCAGATCTTCGAGGAGCCCCCCTATCCGGCGATCGAGCGCGCCGTGCCGATGCTCGACGCCCTCTCGGGCCGCGCCGAGCTGACGCTGTTCCTGTCGATCCGCGGCTTTCACACGCAGCTGCCCTCGGCCTATGCGCATGAGCTGCGGCACCTGCCACCGCCCGAAGGCGGGTTCGACGCGATCCGCGCCCGGGTGCGCGCGCGGCCGCCGAGCTGGTTCGATCTGGTGGCGCGCCTCCGCCGCGCGGCGCCGCGCGCGACGCTCAGGGTCTGGTGCCAGGAAGACTACCGCGCGCACCGGGAGGGCATCGTGGCGGCACTCTGCGGCTGCGATCCCGGGCCGCTGCCCGACCTGCCCGACCCGCGGCACACCAAATCCCCTTCCGCCGCCGCGGTGGGCCGGGCCGAGACGCTGCCGCGCGACCTGAAAGGCCGGGCGCGCCAGGAGCGGGTCCGGGAAATCTATGCGGCCGCAGACCCTGCGGAGCCGCGCTTCGCGCCGTTTTCCCGGGAGGACCGGCGCCTGCTCGCGGCCGCGTATGCCGAGGATCTCGCGCGCATCGCCGCCCTCGGGCCGGAGGTGCTGCTGCGGTTCTAGGGGGGGTGAGCACGTTCAGGTTGTTTGTAGAAAGATGATACAACCATAAGCGGATATCCGCCGACCGGCGGCGGCGGCGAAGGCGCGAATTTGTTTTTTCGCACCGGAGCGACTATCTATATAACAACTAGGGGTTGCACGCGGTTCTTGAAGCAGGGAGAGGCGCATCAGTGACCGCAGCAGCCCTGATCGCCGAACCGGTGGAGGCGCTGGCCCCGGTGCGGGACTGGCGCATCCATCTCGGCGCCCACAAGACCGCGACCACGCATCTGCAGGAGACGCTGGCGGCGATCCGGCCGCAGATGGTGGCCCGCGGCGTCGATCCGATCCCCAGCGTCACGATCCGGGCGAGCGGCCTCGCCCAGGCGCTGAACCGACGGCGGTCGCTGGTGGAGCGGCTGGCCTTCGTGCGCGCCCGCCGCACCCGGCGGCTGCTCGAGGAGATGATCACGCCGCTGCGCGAGGGGCCCGACACGCTGGTCGTCTCCGAGGAGAAGCTGATCGGCACGCCGCGCCGGGTCTTCGACGCGCCGCTCTATCCCGGGATCGAGCGGATCGTGGCCCCGCTCGCGACCCTGCGCGAGACCGCGGATCTGACCTTCTTCCTGTCGATCCGCAGCTTCGCTACCCAGCTGCCCTCGACCTATGCGCAGGAGCTGCGGGTGCTGCCGCCGCCCGAGGGCGGGTTCGCGGCGATCCGCCACCGGGCGCTGGCGCGGCCGCCGAGCTGGTTCGACCTCGTCGCGCGCATCCGGCGCGCCGCCCCCGGCGTGCCGCTGGTGGTCTGGTGCCAGGAGGACTACCGCGCGCACCGGCCGGCCATCGCCGCGGTGCTCTGCGGCACCGACCCCGGCCCGCTGCCCGAGCTCGAGGACCCGCGCGATACCCGCTCTCCTTCGGCCGCGGCGATCGCCCGCGCCGAGGCGCTGCCGCGGACCCTGCCCGCCAAGGAGCGCCGGGCGGTGGTGAACGCGATCTACGCCGCCTCCGACCCTGACGCGCCGCGCTTCCGGCCGTTCTCGCAGGCCGACCGGCGCCTCCTGGGGGATGCCTATGCCGCCGATCTCGA
>JBBQRM010000199.1:0-5896 GCA_038214855.1 Rhodobacterales bacterium
GGCGTTGCCCAGCCGGCGCCGCAGGAAGCCCAGAAGCTGCCGGCGGCTCTCCACCAGCGCCTGGCGCACCGCCGCATCCGCTGCCGTGGCGTCGGGTGTTGCGGCACCCGCACGCACACGTGCCGGAATGTCCTCGTCTGCCATCGTCGCCTCCGATCGTTCCGACGCGGCTCCCGAGGCGCCGTTACACGTCGCCCCCTCTTCAGCCGCAGCCGCAGGTCTGGAAGCCGGTGTCGCGGCATCCCTGGCAGGTCTGCTCGAGCTCGGTCCGTAGCGCCCGGCGCGCCCGATGCAGACGCACGCCCACATTGTTGGGGGTGAGGCCCAGCTCCGCCGCGATGCGCGCCCGCGGCGTCTCGTCGAGATCGGCGCGGCGGATCACCTCGGCGTATTCCGGTTTCAGCGCCGGCAGGAGATCATGGATGCAGCCGCATGCGGCGGGCTCCGGTTCGGGGTCCGGCGCGATCTCGCACCGGGGCTCGCGCGCGAAGGCGGCCTCGGCATTCTGACGGGCGGCCCGGCGGCGGTAGTTGTCGGTCAGCGTGTTGCGCAGAATGCGGCCGAGCCAGGCATCGACCTTCTCTCGGTCCTCGAGGGTGGCTGCCGCGCGGACAGCCTTGAGGCAGAAATCCTGCAAGGCGTCTTCGGCGTCCTCGGCCCGCGCGAGGCGAAGGCGGAAGAAGCGGAGGAACTCCTGTCGACATTCGACGAGTTGGCGGGCGACGGCGGTGTCGCCGGCCCGCGGGCGGATGGCGGCTGGCCACTGGCGTGAAGCTGCAAGCATCATGGAAACTCCGAGGCGCTAAGAGATCAGGGCATTGTGCCCGCGGCGCAGCCAAGCGCCAGCGGGCACCGCTCAGGCGCGCGCGGAGTGACGGGGTGGGCGGAACGGCCCCTGGGCCGGACGGGAAGCTCGGAGAGGGTCGGCGTCGAGGCGCCGCAGGCGGGAGCCGGCAGGCGCCACGGGCTGCGGAGCGGCGATCGGCGCGACAGCCGCGCAGGCGCCGGTCGTGTGGCAATGCGCAGCGCCCGGGACGGCTTTCAGGCCATGCTCGGCTTGCCGGTGCCCGCCATCCGCCGCCTGCGCCGACACCCGGGCCGGACCCGCAAGGGTGGACAAACCGTGCCCGGAGTCGAGAAGGCCGCCGACCACGAACAGCAGGCACAGAAGCAGCGCCGGGAGCCACGCCCCGGCGCGTCTGGATGGACTCCGCTTTTGCCGTTCGTCCCTGCGCATCGGCTCCAAGATGGCATGGCGCAACCCGAGCGATGTTGATCTCGATCAGCAGAAACGACGATGCAACCCGCGGCTCATCCGGAGGGCGCCGCGGCCTTCATCTCCGTGTAGATCCGCTGGACGTCCTCACGCCGGCAAAGCGCGGTGCCGGCCGTCATCACCGCCGCCGCGCCCGCCGCCATGCCGTAGGCGAAGGCGTCCTCGACCGGGCGCTCCTCGGCGAGGCCGAGCGTAATTGCCGCAACGAAGCTGTCGCCGGCCCCGGTCGCGCTCAGGACCGGCACCTGCGGCGGCGCGAGGCGCAGGGCACCTTGCGCCGTGACCAGCAGCGCGCCGTCGCGGCCGAGACTCAGAGCAACGATCTCGGCCGCTCCCGCATCGATGAGATCCCGCGCCGCCGCCTCCTGCTCCGCCGGGGCGGCAAGCGGTCGCCCGACCAGCGCCTCGAACTCGCCCAGGCTCGGCTTCACCAGATGCACGCCGCGATCGAGCGCGGGGCGCAACGCCGCTCCGGACGTGTCGAGCACCAGCTTCGCGCCCTTTCGCCCGGCGATGTCGGCGACGGTGGCGTAGAAATCCTCCGGCACCCCGCGCGGCAGGCTGCCGCTGGCCACCAGATAGGCGCAGTCGATCTCCTCGAGCGCCTCGAGACAGGCCAGCCACTCGGGCTCGCGAACCAGTGGCCCTTCGGGCACGAAGCGGTATTCCAGGCCGCTCGCCCGCTCGAAGACCGCATGGCTGATCCTGGTGTGATCGGCGATCGGGATGCGCCGCCTGGTGATCGCCGCCGTGGCGAGCAGATCGTCGAATACCCCTCCCGTCGCGCCGCCTGCGAGGTAGACCGCGAGCGTCGGCCCGCCGAGCTCGCGCACGACCCGGGCCACGTTGATCCCGCCGCCGCCGGGGTCGTAACGCTCGTCCGAGGTGCGCACCTTGTGGATCGGCCGCACGGCCTCGGCCTGCGACGCGCCGTCGATCGACGGGTTCAGGGTCAGCGTGACGATGGGCTTCATCCGGGTTCCCTCACTCACTCACATCGTTTCGCTGTCGGTCGCCGTCCGACGCGCGAGATAGATCCGCTCGAAGCCAAACACGACGGCGATCGAGATCACGGCTGTGACCACGATGAGCGGATCGGACCGCAGCTTCAAAGCCCCGAACGCCCCGAGCACCACCACATCGAGCGCGATCGCGGTGAGCAGGACCCAGCTTCGCGCGCCGATCTCCTGCCGCAGGCGGCGAAAGACGCCCCAATGGATCAGGATGTCCATCACCAGGTAGAAGAAGGCGCCGAGAACCGCGATACGGGTGAGATCGAAGAATATCGCCAGGACCGACGCCAGCACGACCGTGTAGACCAGTGTGTGGTCGCGGATCGGACCGGACATGCCGAAATGGCTGTGCGGGATCATCTTCATGCTCGTCAGCATCGCCAGCATGCGCGAGACCGCGAAGACGCTGGCCAAGAGCCCGGAAGCCGTCGCCACGACGGCAAGGGCTATGGTGAAGTAGAAGCCCGTTGACCCGAAGGCCGGCGCCGCCGCTTCGGCCAGGGCATAGTCCTTCGCGGCGACGATCTCGTCGAGCGACAGGCTCGCCCCGACGGCGAACGCGACCAGAAGATAGACGACCACGCAGATCGCGATCGAGATCATGATCGTGCGGCCGACGTTGCGGTGCGGGTCGACGATCTCCGCACCGCTGTTGGTGATGGTCGTGAAGCCCTTGAACGCGAGAATCGAGAGGGCAATCGAGGCGGTGAATCCCGCAAGCGGAATAGCGTCGCCGGCGCCGGAGGCCGGTTTGAACGCGAATCCGGCGGCCCAGAGCGCCGCGACGCCGAAGAGCGCAATGCCGCCGATCTTGATCGCGGCCATCACGAGCGACAAAAGCCCGACCGACCGGTTGCCCGAGGCGTTGACGAAATAGGCGAAGACGATCAGGGCCACGGCGAGCACCGGCACCAGATAGCTGTCCTCGCCGACGTCGAACGGCCTGAGCGCATAGGTGCCAAAGGTTCGCGCCACCAGACTTTCACTGATCACCATCGACAGTGCCATGAGCAACGACGCCGCCGCGGCGATCGCGCCCGGGCCGTAGGCCTTCTGCAGGATCATCGCGATGCCGCCGGCCGAAGGGTAGGCGTTCGACATCTTGACATAGGTATAGGCGCTGAATGCGGTGACGATCGCTCCGGCGACGAAGGAGAGCGGAAACCACGGCCCCGCCAGCTCGGCGATCTGGCCGGTCAGCGCGAATATCCCCGCCCCGATCATGACGCCTGTCCCCATCGAGACGGCGCCGAGCAGCGTGATGCTGTCTTTCTGGTAATCGGACTTCATAATGTGGTTCTTGTTCCAATTCCTAGTAGCGCTGAGGCGGCAATCATCTCCTGTGGGAGGAGCTGCCTTTGTTCCCACTCAGCCAATCCGGACCACCGTGTCGGATATGAACCTGTAGGGCGGCAGGTCGAGATTCCGCGGGGCTGGTCCTTTGCGGATGCGTCCCGCAACGTCGTAGTGCGAGCCGTGGCAGGGGCAGAACCAGCCGCCCCAGTCGCCAAGCGGGTCGCCGACGTTCTGGCCGAGCGGGATGCAGCCCAGGTGCGTGCAGATGCCGATCTGGATCAGCCATTCCGGACGTTGCACCCGTGCGGCATCGGGTTCGGAATCGGGCATCTCGTCGAGGTCTCCGGCGCGGGCGCGGGCGATGGTCGCCTCCGTTCGATGGTCGATGAACAGGGGCTTCTTCTGCCAGCTGACGGTGATCCGCGAACCGGGCTCGACACCCGCGAGATCGACTTCGATCGAGGACAAGGCCATCACGTCGGCGGACGGGTTCATGCTGTCGATTAGCGGCCAGACGGCGGCGCCAGCTGTTACCGCCCCGGCCGCACCCGTGGCCACGAAGAGGAAGTCCCGTCGGGCAGGTCGCCGGCGCGGGGCGTCCTCCGCGGCTTCAGAAGTCATGGATGTTTTGGTCCTTCGGTCCAGCCTTTCCGCGCGCCTTCTCAGACGCCCCGGGCCAACGTCCCTCAAGCCAGAGCATTCGCTTCACTGGTCTTTACCAGCCCATCGCGCGGAGAAGACGTTGAAGAGCGGCGCGAAGATCAGCGCGACGTACCAGCCGTAGGCGAAGCTTTCGGCAAGCCCAAGCAGGAAGCTCGGCCAGCTTAGCCAGGAGAAGCCCGGCAGAAGCTCGATCCAGGCGCGGAACATGGCCGCTCCGGGGAAGATCAGCCCGAATGCCACGCAGAGCACGAAGCTGATCGCCAGAAACAGGCCAAGGCTCATGCCGAGTGCCACCACCGGAATGCGCGGCGCGTCCCTCGCGGCGGCGGGTCGAAGATCGGCCTGATAGATCTTGGTCATGAACGGGTCCTCCTCCAAGCCTGTCAGGACGTCGCCGTGTCGGGCGCGGCTCCGAGGCGCGCGGGGCAACCGAATCCGCGCGAGCGGGCAGCCAGAGGGTCCTCCTCCGAACGCAGCCTCCAGGCGTCCAGAACCGGGCGGAGTATGGGCGCCCGACCGGCCGCTGTCAGGCTGGCGAGATGCGCGCTCATCAACAGGATCAGCCCGATCCAGGGTGCGAGGTATATCGACGGCTCCATATCCATGCTCCTCGTGCTCCCGTCCAGTTTCCACGATGCTCCGCTGTGAAGGCCGGGAGCTGACCTTCTTGCTGCTATAGACGCTCGACCCACCGTGGGATTACAGTGGATCACCACACTCCGATTTCGGATCGGAGAACTTTCGTCCTCAGCCCAAATTATAGACCGAACCACAGGCCGGTAGATGCAGGCGATGAGCCTCGCCAACGGAGATCCAGGTGGGTCGGCGCGGTCGTGTCCCCGCTGGTTCTCTAATCGTCTTGGTCAAGTGTTGATCTTTTGCTGCAGTCCTTTCTGCGTGCCGGGCTCTTTGGTTCTCTCCGCGGTCGCCGCATGGACGCCGCATGTTTTCGTTCAGGGTTGGGTGGATCGAAGTGGTGTGCGCGGTCTGTGCCGCAGTCCGTGGAGCGATCTCACCCTCGCCGCGCATCCCGACTGGACGCATCCTGTCGCGCTGAAGATCAGCGAAGTCTCCGAATGTTCATCGGCTTCACGCGATCGCCGCCTCCCTGAATGGCGTGCCCGTGCGCCACATGGCATGAAGGATCACGGCGAGCTTGCGCGCCAGTGCGACCTTCGCCTTCCGTGGTCCTGTCCGTTCTGCGTTCGCCTTGGCCCAGTTGCGCAGTCGGGGTCCGCCGAGGTTTCGGCAGAGGATCGCGTTCGCAGCCTCGTGCCCCAGCCGACGGTGACGGCCGCCACATCGGTCAGCATCAGGAAGGCTTCGGCGCCGAGGCCAGCGGCCAGAAGGCCGTTGGCATAATTCTTGTCGATGACAGCCTCGACGCCGACCACCGCGCCGTCGGCGCGGCATCGACGGGACGGTAGCTGCCCCGGACCGGCACCTCCTTTCCGAGGCTCTCGCTCAGGACGCGCTGGTACTCGCCGGCGGGCACAGATCACGTGAGCCCGGGATATTCATCGAATCCTTTGTCGGCGAGGGTTCTGGGCATTTCGGGCACCTGAGGTCCCGCGATGCTGACCGTAGGGTGCGTCGACATGGGCATGCGGGGTCTCGGCGCCGGGAGGAGCGGTCGACGTGCAGGCTG
>JBBQRM010000200.1:0-5842 GCA_038214855.1 Rhodobacterales bacterium
AAGCCAAACCGTTTCACC
Source organism: Rhodobacterales bacterium (assembly GCA_038214855.1). Classification (GTDB taxonomy): domain Bacteria; phylum Pseudomonadota; class Alphaproteobacteria; order Rhodobacterales; family Rhodobacteraceae; genus Amaricoccus. Next base: position 19 of record JBBQRM010000200.1, read on the forward strand.
GCCATAGTCGCGCAAAATCAAAGGCTATGAAACGATGCGTGCATCACTCGTCCTCACCGGGTTTGACCGATCTGTCCCGTTACAGGCGACGGGGCGGAGATCTGAAAGGGCCTCACCCCAACCGCTCCGCGATCCACATCTTGATCAGCGACTGGCGCGTCACGCCGAGATGGCGGGCCTGCCTGTCGAGGCCGTCGACGACCCAGGCCGGGAAGTCCACGTTCACCCGCCTGGGCTGGTCGTTGGGACGCCTGGCCTCGGACCAGTCCACGGCCGCGCTGACGTCTTCTCCGGCGTCGAACCTTGCGTCGAACTCATTCGCTTTCATAATGGCCGATCTCCTCTTTTCGGGCGCTTCGCACCGAAATGATCCGCACCCTGTCGCCGCGCCAGGTCCACACCGCCGTCCAGTGCTTGCCGCCGATCCTGCCGACCGATAGGAACCGCGGCTCGTCCTCTGTCGTCGCCGGTGCTTCCAGCAGCCATGGATCGGCCCAGAGCGCCTGCGCCTCCTCGAAGTCGATCCCGTGCCTGACCTTGTTCGCGGCGCTCTTGGCCGGGTCGTATTCGAAGCTCATAAGTATGGTTTAGAAGCTATCCGTTTTCAACAATGCCGCGAGGGTCAGGGAAATGACCGCTCCGGGCTCTCATGGTCCGGGGAAAACCGGCTCCAGCCGCCCCGAAACCCTGAGCAAATCCTTTCCCTGTGGTTAATGACCCAGAAAACTCTGCGAAAAATCAACCACTTGCCGATCTGCTCAAGCTTGAGCAAGTTTGAGCAGCGTCCCGAAAGGCAGGGGGTGAGAGGCTGGACAACGACCCAGGCGGGGCTCGTTACGGCTGCTTCCTTCCGGACCTGACCGGGTTGACCCCGCCCGCCCGGGGCCTCACCCCGCGGAACCCCCTGCAGCGCCCGCACCGCCGTCAGGGCCGAATGCTCGATCCCCACGCGCGCGGCCGGTCTGCACGAGAGGTTGCGGATCGTCGTGTCTTCGATCATGCGGCGGCGCAGAGGGCCGATCTCGGCCATCGGGGTGCTCCTGTCTGGAAAGGGTCTCAGCAACCCGATCCTTCCCATCAGCAGCACCGACGGCGACGCTGCTCACCTACCGCGGAGCGGCTTCGTTCGTTCCCTTGATTTCAGCCGCTTCTTCGCCCCGACGCCAGTGTCTCACGTTGATACAACGGGAGCGAAGCGCCTATTCCGCCGCGACCCGCCGCGCGCTCAGAATGCCCTTGAGGTACTGCCCGGTGTGGCTCGCGGCGACGCCCGCAACCTTCTCGGGCGTGCCGGTGGCGACGATCATGCCACCGCCGTCGCCGCCTTCGGGGCCGATGTCGATCAGGTGGTCGGCGGTCTTGATGACGTCGAGATTGTGCTCGATTACCACCACGGAATTGCCCTGCTCGACAAGCTCTTGGAGCACTTGGAGCAGCTTGAGCGTATCCTCGAAATGCAACCCCGTGGTCGGCTCGTCGAGGATGTAGAGTGTGCGGCCCGTGGAGCGGCGCGCCAGTTCCTTCGAGAGCTTCACCCGCTGCGCCTCGCCGCCCGATAGCGTCGTCGCCTGCTGGCCCACCTTGATGTAGCCAAGGCCCACCCGCATCAGCGTCGTCATCTTCTCGCGGATGGCCGGGACCGCGGCAAAGAATCCCTCCGCCTCCTCGATGGTCATGTCGAGAACGTCCGCGATCGACTTGCCCTTGAAGGTGACCTCGAGCGTCTCGCGGTTGTACCGCTTGCCGCCGCAGGCCTCACAGGTGACGTATACGTCCGGCAGGAAATGCATCTCGATCTTGATCAGCCCGTCGCCCTGGCAGGCCTCGCAGCGCCCGCCCTTGACGTTGAAGCTGAACCGCCCGGGCTTGTAGCCGCGCGCCTTCGATTCCGGCAGGCCCGCATACCAGTCACGGATCGGCCCGAAGGCGCCGGTGTAGGTCGCGGGGTTCGACCGCGGCGTGCGGCCGATCGGGCTCTGGTCGATGTCGATCACCTTGTCCAGATGCTCGAGCCCCTCGACCGCGTCGCAGGGCGCGGGCGTCTGGCGCGCGCCGTTGAGCCGCATCGAGGCGGTCTTGAACAACGTCTCGACCGTCAGCGTCGACTTGCCTCCGCCCGAAACGCCGGTGACGCAGGTGAAGGTGCCCAGGGGAAAGGCCACCGTCACACCGCGCAAGTTGTTGCCGGTGGCGTTCCGGACCGTGACCTTCCGGCCGCTGCCCTTGCGACGCGTCATCGGCATCGGGATCTCGCGTGCGCCGGTCAGATACTGGCCGGTGATGGACTGCGGATTGGCGGCGATCTCGCCCGGCGTGCCTTCGGCGATGATCCGCCCCCCGTGGACGCCGGCGCCGGGGCCGATGTCGATCACATGGTCAGCCTCGCGGATCGCCTCCTCGTCGTGCTCGACGACGATCACGGTGTTGCCGGCGTCGCGCAGGTTCTTGAGCGTGGTGAGCAGCCGGCCGTTGTCGCGCTGGTGCAGGCCGATGGACGGCTCGTCGAGCACATAGAGCACCCCCGACAGGCCGCTGCCGATCTGGGAGGCGAGCCGGATGCGCTGGCTCTCGCCCCCCGACAGCGTGCCGGCGTTGCGCGCCAGCGTCAGATAGTCGAGCCCGACGTTGACCAGGAACCCCAGCCGCTCGCGGATTTCCTTGAGGATGGCGCGCGCGATCTCGTTCTTCTGCGCCGAGAGCTCCGCGGGCACGGCATCGGTCCAGGCCAGCGCCTCGCGGATCGACATCCGCACCACCTCGCCGGCATGGATCCCGGCGATCTTCACCGCCAGCGCCTCGGGCTTCAGCCGGTAGCCGTGGCAGGTGCCGCAGCTGCGGTCGTTGCGGTAGCGCTCGAACTCTTCGCGCACCCAGGCGCTGTCGGTCTCGCGGTAGCGCCGTTCGAGGTTGGGGATCACCCCCTCGAAGACGCGCGAAACCTCGTAGACCCGCCCGCCCTCGTCGTAGCGGAACTTGATCTTCTCGCCGCCCGAGCCGTACAGCAGCACCTGCCGCGCCGCCTCGGTCAAGTCGCGCCAGCGGGCGGACTTGGCGAAGCCGTAATGCCCGGCCAGCGCCTCGATGGTCTGGCGGTAGTAGGGCGAGGCGGTTCGCGACCACGGCGCGATGGCGCCCTTCATCAGCGGCAGCGATTCGTCTGGGATCACCAGGCGCGGGTCGAAGAATAGCTCCACCCCCAGCCCGTCGCAGGCCGGGCAGGCGCCGAAGGGCGCGTTGAACGAGAAGAGCCGCGGCTCGATCTCGGGGATGGTGAAACCCGAGACGGGGCAGGCGAACTTCTCGGAGAAGGTGATCCGTCGCGGCTCCTCTCCCTCGGGCGCGTCGGCCATCTCCAGGAGTGCTATGCCGTCGGCGAGGTCGAGTGCTGTGCGCAGGCTGTCGGCCAGCCGCGTCTCGAGCCCCTCGCGCACGACGATCCGGTCCACCACCACGTCGATGTCGTGGCGAAACTTCTTGTCGAGCGTCGGCGGGTCGTCGAGGTCGTGGAAGGTGCCGTTCACCTTCACCCGCTGGTAGCCTTGTTTGCGCAGGTCGGCGAATTCCTTGCGGTACTCGCCCTTGCGGTCGCGCACGATGGGGGCGAGCAGAAAGGCGCGCGTGCCTTCCGGCAGCGCCATGGCGATGTCGACCATCTGGCTCACCTGCTGCGCCTCAATCGGCAGGCCGGTGGCGGGGCTATAGGGCGTGCCGGCGCGGGCATAAAGCAGGCGCAGATAGTCGTAGATCTCGGTCACGGTGCCGACGGTCGAGCGTGGGTTCTTCGAGGTGGTCTTCTGCTCGATGGAGATCGCGGGGCTGAGGCCCGAGATGTGGTCCACGTCCGGCTTCTGCATCATGTCGAGGAACTGGCGGGCGTAGGCCGACAGGCTCTCGACATACCGGCGCTGGCCCTCGGCGTAGATCGTATCAAACGCGAGGCTCGACTTGCCCGAGCCCGACAGCCCGGTGATCACCACCAACCGGTCGCGTGGAATATCAACGTCAATGGACTTGAGGTTGTGCTCGCGCGCGCCGCGGATCTCGATGAACTTCTGCTCTGGCATCTGCCGCTCCTGGCTCGCCGCGAGACATAACGCAACGCCGCGAAAGTGCGAGTCCGAATGTGAGAACAAACCGCGACCCGACGCAACCGCAAAGCGATCCCTACGCCGGGTCTCCGATCACTCCGCGGCGGTCACCGCGCGGACAGCCGCATCGCGGGCCTGCAGCCAGGCGTGGCCCCAGGCCGCGAGCCAGAGCGAGGCGGCGCCTGCGATCATGATCAGCGACCGCGCTGCTTCCGAGAACTCCCAGTTATGCGCGATGGTGGCGATCAGGTAGTAGACCAGCACGTGAAAGCTGAAGACGTGCAGCGAGTGCTGGCCGAGCATCACCAGCGCCGGCCGGCTGAACAGCCAGGCGATGCCGGCGGAGAGCCGCCTGACCCAGCGCGCCCGGTCCTCCGCCCCCGCAGTGAGCAGCCAGACGACGGCGAAGAGATCGAGCGCGAAGGCCACGACATAGATCGCGGACAGCATGTTGCGGTTGGTCCGGCCCATGAAGTAGGCGGTGAAGTCGCGCCCCATCCACTGCAATTCCACCAGCCGATCCAAGAGCCCGAGGGCGACGATGCCGCCGAGCGCGATCAGGAAGGCAACGCGGTACTGCGGCGCAGCCAGCACCTTGAGGTCGAGGTCCTTCTTCGCCATGCGGAAGCCGAAATAGAGCCCCCCGAAGAACAGCACCTGCCAGCCGAAGAGGTTGAAGTAGATGCCGAACCGTACGGGGATTCCCCAATCCTGCAACGCGAGCTGCAGAAGGTACATCCATCGCCCCGCCAGCCCGGTCTGACCCGCCATCCACAGCACGAGCATCGTCATCAGGAACGGCGCGACCCAGCCGCGGTCGAGCCAGCGGAACACGAAAGGCGTCGCCAGCAGGAAGAAGATGTACATCGGCAATATGCCGAGATGGTTCGACGACGACACCAGCAGCAGGCTCGACAGGGTGAAGGTGACCGGCGCCTCGCGATAGGCGTTGAAATCGCCGGGCGCAGCCTGCCCCAGCATCAGCCCCGCCGCCAGCAGGATCAGCACCAGCCCCGCCTGGTGGCTGTAGATCGTCTTTACCCGCGCCCAGATGGGTCCGTAGATCGCGGAGATCGACGGGTTGCGCAGGTACTTCTTGCCGTAGACGAGTCCCACGACCAGACCAGAGATGAACACGAAGCCCTGTGCATCCTCGACCCAACCGAGCTGGTGGTGGTTGATCCGGCCGATGGTGACGTTCAAGGCACCATTGAAATGAACCACGCCCATGAACAGCAGGAAGAACCCGCGGAACCCGTCGATTATCGTCAAGCGGCCCACGATTCGCCATCCCACACACACCCGGCGGGGACGGTAGTCGCGGACGGCGGAAGATGCCAGAGGTGCCGCGCTTCGCTCTCGGCGGATTCTTACCGACGCCGCGGCGTGAGCACCTCAGCCGGAGGCGGGCAGCGTCACGCGATAGACCCGCTCGGCGTTGCGGTGTCCGATTTCTTCGGCCTCGTGCTCCGACAGCCCCGACAGGATCTCGCGGAATATCGCGATCCAGCCGGGCAGGTCGGCGCCCTTGACGTTGACGACAGGCCAATCGCTGCCCCAGAGGCAGCGCTCGGGCCCGAAGGCGCCGATCACATGGTCGATATAGGGCCGGATCGCCGGGAGGTCGGCCTTCCCTTGTGTGCAATAGGCGAGCACACCGGAGATCTTCGCGTGCACGTTCGGGAGCTTCGCCAGCGCCGCGATATGCTCGCGCCACGGGTCCATCGCTCCCGCCG
>JBBQRM010000201.1:0-5835 GCA_038214855.1 Rhodobacterales bacterium
GCTCCACTCCTGGCGAAGGCGATCTGGCTCCAGACCGGCCTTGACGGCGAGCGCGACCAATGCGCCCTCCATCGGATCTCCGGCCACGGTCCAGTGACCCTCGGCCTTTCGAAGCTCGGCATCGTTGCACAGGAGCCCCGCTAGGACGAGCGGCTCGCTTGCAGCCCGTGCAGCTTCTCCGCCTTCCTTGCCGGAAGGGGTTTCCAGGCGTCCTTCCGGCGAATAGCCCGAACCGGTGATCGTCAGCATACCGCCGATCAGTTCGAGCCGTCGCGCGGTCATCTCGTTGCGGGTGAGTGTCCCGGTCTTGTCGGAACATATGACGGAAGTGGCGCCCAGCGTTTCGACGGCTGGCAACTGCCGGATCGCCGCGTTACGCCCCGCCATTCGCTGTACGCCGATGGCCAGCGTGATGGTGATGACGGCGGGCAAGCCTTCCGGCACAGCGCCGACGGCCAACGCCACGACGGCGACCAGCGCGTCCGGCCAAGCATAGCCACGCAGCGTCACCGCAAAGACAAACAAGGCGGCCGAGACGGCGATGGCGATCCAGGTGAACTGCGTCCCGAAGCGATTGATTTGTCGCAGAAGCGGGGTCGTCAGGATGTCGACATCACGCAAGAGAGCGCTGATCCGCCCGATCTCCGTGCTCATACCGGTTCCGACGACCACACCTGTCGCCTGTCCCGCGGCAACGAAGGTTCCCGAATACGCCATGGAGTGGCGATCCCCGAGCACCGCGTCGGCCGGGACCGACGCCTCCAGCTTCTCTGCCGCGACCGATTCGCCGGTCAGGATCGCCTCTTCGATCAGCAAGGAACGGGCCTGGATCAGCCGCAGATCCGCCGGGACGCGATCTCCAGCCTCCAGAAGGACAAGGTCGCCGGGAACGATTTCGGAGGCAGCGATGGTTTCGCGCCGCTCGTCTCGCAGAAGTTGCGCCTGTGGGGCAACCAATCCGCGGATCGCGTTCAGCGCCTTCTCCGCCTTTCCCTCCTGAACGAAACCGACGATGGCGTTGACCAGCACGACGGCGAGGATGACGAAGGTATCGACAAGATGCTCGAGCAACGCCGTCGCCACGGCCGCCGCGAGCAGGAAATAGATCAGCGCATTATGGAAATGAGCCAGGAAGCGAAGGACAGGATGAAGGCCAGCCGCCTCCGGAAGCTCGTTCGGCCCATGCTCCCTGAGACGCCGGGCTGCCTCGATGGCGGTCAGGCCAGAGGCGCTGCTATCGACCGCTTGCAGAACGCGCTCGGCGCTCTCCGCATGGAAGCACAGCTCGGACGGAGCCTTGCGGTGCTGTTCGGTGTCGACAAGCTTATCCATCCATTTTCGCGATCTCACATCGGAAGATTTTCGGGATTCGTGCGGCCACGAGATCGATCGCGACGCTGACGACGCCCGAGGCAACATCGCGGGAGGCGATCTCGAAGCCGAGCTCCTTGGCCATCTTCAGCATGGTCGTGTTCTCTGCCAGGACGTCGCCGACGACGCGCCCCGTACCGCGTGCGCGGGCGTAGTCGAGGATGCGGATCATCAGGCCGTAGCCGAGACCTGTCCCCTTCAGGTCCGAGCGGACCATGACGGCGAACTCCGCCTCCTCATTGTCCGGGTCGGCGAGGAGGCGCACGACGCCGAGGATTTCGGCACCGCCGGGGTCGAGGGCGACCAGCGCCATCTCACGATCGTAGTCGATCTGCGTCAGCCGCGCCGCGAAGCCATGGCCGAACTCGCTCCTCGGCGCGAAGAAGCGGAGCCGGACATCGTCGCGGGACGAGCGGTTCAGCATGTCGACGATCGCCGCCTCGTCGTCGGGACGGATGGGGCGCACGTCGAACCGACGGCCACCGGGCGTCTTGATTGTTCCCTCGAGCTGGCGGGGATAGGGGCGAATGGCGAGCCGACGCAGTCCGAACTCACGTGGCCGCACAACCACCCGCGCGTCGAGCGCGATGACACCCGATGCGTCTGCCAGAAGCGGATTGATGTCGAGTTCGGCGACGCGGTCGAGATCGCAGACGAGTTGCGAAAGCTTCACGAGGGTCAGCGTGATGGCATCGAGGTCGGCCGCCGGACGATCGCGGTAGCCGCGCAGGAGACGGACGATCCGGGTGCGCTCGATCAGGTCTTGCGCGAGGATCAAGTTGAGCGGCGGCAGGCCGATCGCGCGGTCCGCGATCACTTCCGCGGCCGTTCCGCCCTCGCCGAACAGGATCACAGGACCGAACACGGAATCGTCGGCGATGCCGAGGATCAGCTCGTGCGCGCCGGGCCGCCGCACCATCGGCTGAACGGTGAAGCCGTCGCCCCGGGCCTCCGGCGCCTTGCGGCCCACATTCTCCAGCATATCCTCGGCTGCTCGGGCGACCGCTTCTGCCGAGGCGAGGTTGAGCTGCACGCCGCCCACATCCGACTTGTGCGAGATGTCGCGCGACAGGATCTTCAGGACCACCGGAAAGCCGAGGCGTGTCGCGGCCCGGGCTGCCGCCTGCGGGTCGCCGACCACGACAGACTCGACCGTCGGAATATCGAAGGTCCCCAACAATTCCTTCGCCTCGGGCTCCGTCAGGACGGTGCGCTCGTCAGCAAGCACGGCGTCGATGATCGCCTCGGCCCTGGCATGGTCGAGAGAGATCAGGTCGGACACGGACGGCGGCGTCTGCATCAGAAGCTCCTGGTTCCGCCGGTAGCGCACCAGATGGCCGAAAGCCTGTACCGCCTGTTCGGGAGTCTCATAGGAGGGGAGCTTCTTGACCGCGAAAAGCCTCCGCGCCTCGGCGGCAGCCCCCTCGCCGAGCCAGCATGTGAGGACGGGCGGGCGCTTGGTGCCGAGGCTTTCCACGACGGCCTGCGCAGCATCCAGGCTGTTGGCGACGGCCGTCGGGCAGTTTATCACCAGGATGGCGTCGGCATCCGGCTCCTCGAGCAGGGCTTCGATGGCGCCGCTGTAGCGCTGGCCCGGCGCGTCCCCGAGGATGTCGACGGGGTTGTCGCGCGACCAGGGTCCGGGCAGGAGCGCGTCGAGGCTCGCAAGCGTCGCCTCGCCCAGAGAGGCCAGACGGCCGTTGTCGTCTTCCATCTCGTCGACGGCGAGAACGCCGAGGCCGCCGCCATTGGTCAGGATCGCCAGCCGGTCGCCCTTGACCCGGATGCCGGTCGAGAGGGTTCCGACGGCCTGGAACAGTTCGTCCAGCGTCTTGACCCGCAGCATGCCTGCCCGGCGGAAAGCGGCGTCGCAGACGGCATCGGATCCCGCGAGCGCTCCGGTGTGGGAGAGGGCCGCCTGAGCGCCGGCCTGGCTGCGACCGGCCTTCACCACCATCACCGGCTTGGTGCGCGAGGCCATCCGGGCGGCGGACAGAAATTTGCGCGCATGGGTGACCGCCTCGACATAAAGGAGGATCGAGCGCGTCTTGCCGTCGAGGGCGAGGTAGTCGAGGAGGTCGCCGAAATCGACGTCGCTCATCGAGCCGAGCGAGACGATATGCGAGAAGCCGATGTCACGCGCGCTCGCCCAGTCGAGGACGGAGGTGGCGATCGCGCCGGACTGGGTGACGAAGGCGATGTCACCGCGCCGCGGCGGCAGATGCGCGAAGCTCGCATTGATGCCGGCATGCGGCGACATCAGTCCGAGGCAGTTCGGCCCGACGACGCGCAGGAGATGGGGTTTTGCCGCTTCGAGCATGGCCCGGCGCAGTTCCTGGCCGTCCGCCCGCTCGCCCTCGCCGAATCCGGCGGTGATCACCACCGCCGCGCGACAGCCGCGGGCGCCGAGTTCGCCGATCAGGCCCGGCACGGTGTGCGGCGGGGTGCAGACGACAGCAAGGTCCGGGGTGAGCGGCAGTTCGGCGACAGAGCGGTAGTTGAGCGTCGAACGGATCGCCCGCTCGTTGGGTTCACCGTCAGGATGGGCCCCTGAAACCCGCTCTCGAAGAGATTTCGCGCCAGAACGGCACCGACTGACCCAGGCCTGTTGCTCGCCCCGATCAGGGCGATCGTGGAAGGGTTGAAGAGGGCGTCGAGGTTGCGAATGGACACAAGCTTTGATTTTCCCGTTCAGGGCGTGATCGCCACTTTGAAAACGCCGTCGCGCTGATGGGCGAAAAGCTCGTAGGCCGCTTCGATGTCGTCCAGCCGGTAGCGGTGGGTCACCATCGCGCCGAGGTCGACCCGGCCCGATTCGATCACCGACATCAGCCGGCGCATCCGTTCCTTGCCGCCGGGGCAGAGGCCGGAGACGATGGTGTGGTCGCCAAGGCCGGCGGCGAAGGCGTCCAGGGGGATCGTAAGGTCGTTCGAATAGACCCCGAGGCTCGACAGCGTCCCGCCCGGCCGAAGCACCCGCAGACACGCCTCGAAGGTCGCCTGCGTTCCGAGCGCCTCGATAGCGACGTCAACGCCGCGCCCGTCGGTGAGCGTCATGATCGCCTCGACCGGGTCCACCATGCCGAAGTCGACCACATGATCAGCCCCGAGCTTCCTCGCCATGGCGAGCCGCCCGGCCACCGTGTCGACGGCGATGATGGTCGACGCGCCGCAGAGCTTTGCTCCAGCCGTGGCGCAGAGGCCGATCGGCCCTTGCGCGAAGATAGCCACGCTGTCGCCGATCCGGACCTTGCCGCTCTCGGCGCCGCTGAAGCCCGTCGACATGATATCCGGGCACATCAGCACCTGCTCGTCGCTAAGGCTGTCCGGCACGGCGGCGAGATTGAACATGGCGTCCGGCACGGCCACGAACTCGGCCTGGCAGCCGTCGATCGTGTTGCCGAATTTCCAACCGCCCATCGCCTTCCATCCGTGCTTCGTCCCGGCGCCGTCCTGCGAGGCCCGGCCGCACTGGCAGGCGTTGCTGTGGCCGCTCGGCGTGATGGCGCCGGCGATGACCCGCTGCCCCTCGCGAAAGCCCGTCACGGCGGAACCGAGCTTCTCGATGATTCCGACGGGTTCGTGGCCGATGGTCAGTCCCCGCGCGACCGGGTATTCTCCCTTGAGGATGTGGACGTCGGTGCCGCAGATCGTGGTCGTGGTGATCCTGACGAGGGCGTCGAGCGGATCGATGTCGGGGATCGGCTTGTCGTCGAGCACGATCCGGCCCGGTTCGACGAAGATCGCGGCTTTCATCTTGGGCATCGGGCACTCCATTTTAAGCGTATTCGGCCGCTAAGGCGTATAGACGGTGTATCCCATCGAGTTGACGGTGGACAACCGTGAACTGCCGACCGGATGCGTCGGAATGCGCAACCGGGAAGAAGGGCGGGTCTCCGAATATCCGCCATGTTCAACCTGCCGTCCTTAATGCGCTCGAATGGGGCGTCGCTGGGCAAAGGGATGTCATTGAGGCGTCAGCATGCGCATCAGAAGACCGTCCTTGCGCCAGAACTGGCGATACTGGGAGGCGGCGACAGGTCAAGTCCGAGAAGTGCTGGAAATCCCTGTGACGGTGCGCCCCTGCTGAGGGGTGGTCTTGACGATGTTGACGGCTTCGTATTCGGCGTCGAGTTCCTTTCTGACGGCTTCGATCTGGCGGCGTTCGAAATCGGTGAAGCGGATCGAGCGCCAGCGCTCGGCGGCGCGGGTCATGGCGCCGAACATGAGCTTGAGCACCGGGCGCTCGCCGAAGGCATTGGGGATGATCTTCAGGCGCCGACGCTCCTCGAGGAATAGACGCTCCAGGAGATTGGTGGTTCTGATCGCCCTGCGGTGGGTGACGGGCATGCGCAGGTGGGCGATGCAGGCTTCGAAATCGTCCTTGAACCCGGGATATTCATCGAATCCTGTGTCGGCGAGGGTTCTGGGCAATTCGGGCACCTGAGGTCCCGCGATGCTGAC
>JBBQRM010000202.1:0-5808 GCA_038214855.1 Rhodobacterales bacterium
GGAGCCTCGCCTTTCCGGTCCGGGCCAAGCGCGACCCAACACGAATCACCCGGAGATCGTATCACGTCGCGCGGTCGAGATAGCCGCCCAGGACCTCGAGCACGGTGTCGGTCACCTCGGCGCCGTCGCTGCAGGCCTCCCAGCCGGCGGCCGCCATCGCCGCCGCGCGCTCGGGCGCCAGCACCGAGATCAGCGTCTCGGCGAGCTCCGCCTCCGAGCCGACCTGCGCCGCAGCCCCCGCCGCCGCCAGCCGCGCATAGGCATCGGCGAAGTTGCGCACATGCGGCCCATGCAGGATCGCACAGCCCAGAAGCGCCGGCTCGAACGGATTGTGGCCGCCCACCGGCACCAGCGAGCCGCCGACGAAGGCCACCGAGGCCACCCGGTACCACAGCCCCATCTCGCCGAGCGTGTCGGCGAGATAGACGCCGGTATCCGCGTCGATCGCCTCGCCCTTCGAGCGCTGCGCCACCTGCACGCCCTGCTCGCGCAGCAACGCTGCAAGCGCGTCGCCGCGGTCCGGGTGCCGGGGTGCGACGATCAGCGCGAGCATCGGCAGCGCCCGGCGCGCGGCGCGGTGGACGGCGATCGCCACCTCCTCCTCGCCTGCATGCGTCGAGGCCGCGAGCCACACCGGACGCCGCGCGAAGGCCCGCGCGATCGCCACCCGCTCGGCCTCGTCGTGCGGCAGGGGGGCGGCCCCCTCCTTGAGCGTGCCGACCACCTCGAGCCGCGCGGAATCGGCGCCGAGGGCGGCGAGCTGCTCGCCGGCCAGCGCGTCCTGCGCGAGGATGCGGTCGAAATGCCGCAGGAGCGCGCGCGCCGGCCCCCGCAGCATCCGCCAGCGCCGGTAGCTCCTGCCCGAGATCCGCGCGTTGATCAGCACCATCGGGATGCCGCGGGCCCGCGTGAGCGCGAGCGTCGTCGGCCACAGCTCGCTCTCGGTCCAGACCGCGAGATCCGGCCGCCAGTGGTCGAGGAACCGCGACACCCAGCGCTCCACGTCCGCCGGCGCGAACTGGTGGAGGCAGCCCCCGGGCAACCGCTCCTCGAGGAATTGCGCTGAGGTGACGGTGACGGTGGTCACGAGGCAGGTGAGGTCCGGCCGGTCGTGCCCCAGGCGGCGCAGCAGTTCCAGAAGCGAGGCCGCCTCGCCGACGCTGGCCGCGTGGAACCAGGCGAGCCTGCCCTCGGGGCGCGGTACGGAGGTCTCGCCCAGGCGCTCGGGCCAGCGCTCGGCATGCTCCGTGCCCGCGGCGCGCCGGCGGCGGATCAGCCGCGCGCCGATGCCGCCCGAGCGGCGCGAGGCCGCGAGATAGAGCGCGAAGAGTGCGGAGCGCGGCGGCCCCGCTTCGGGCAGTGTCGGAAGGGGCACGGACACGCCTCAGCCCAGCTCCTCCGTCGGTCCGGCGGCGGCCTCCTCGTCGCGCAGCCGGTGCAGATGCGCGATGAAGTAGCGGGTGTGGGCGTCATCGACGCTCGCCTGCGCCGCGCCCTTCCAGGCGGCATAGGCGGAGGCGTAGTCGGGGAAGATGCCCACGACGTCGAGCGCGTTCACGTCGCGGAACTCGGTGCGCTGCGGATCGACGAGCTCGCCGCCGAACACGAGATGCAGCCGCTGGGTCATGGGGCTCTCCTGCGAGCTGTGGGGGACCGGCGCGGACCTTAGCCGCAGCGCCCAGGGAAGGGAATGCCACCGGCCCCGCCCGTGACACCGCCGTGCGCCGGGTATAGGTTTGAAGACCAGTTTCGGCCCCGAGAGGAGACCCCATGACCCTACGCATCAACGACATCGCGCCCGACTTCACCGCCCAGACCACCGAGGGCGAGATCCGCTTCCACGACTGGATCGGCGACGGCTATGCGATTCTCTTCAGCCATCCCAAGGACTTCACCCCCGTCTGCACGACCGAGCTCGGCTACATGGCCGGGATCATGCCCGAGTTCGAGAAGCGCGGCGCCAAGATCATCGGCATCTCGGTCGATCCGGTGGAGACGCACACAAAGTGGAAATCCGACATCAAGGAGGCGACCGGCCATGCGGTCGGCTATCCGATGATCGGCGACACCGAGATGTCGGTCGCCAAGCTCTACGACATGCTGCCCGCCGAGACCGCGGGCTCCTCGGAGGGCCGCACGCCCGCCGACAACGCCACGGTGCGCTCGACCTTCGTGATCGGGCCGGACAAGCGGATCAAGCTGATCCTCACCTATCCGATGACCACGGGGCGCAACTTCGACGAGATCCTGCGCGCGCTCGATTCGATCCAGCTCACGGCCAGGCATCAGGTGGCCACTCCGGCGCAGTGGCAGCAGGGCGAGGACGTGATCGTCACCGCCGCGGTCTCCGACGCCGACGCCGAGACCCGCTTCGGCGGCTTCAAGCGCGTGCTGCCCTACCTGCGCACCACGCCGCAGCCGAAGGGCTGAGGGCGGCGCGCGGGCGGCGCGCGATCGGCGCATGGACCCCGCCCTCTGCCGCGACTGCCTGAGCGAATTCGAGGGGGCGGGCCGCTGCCCGTCCTGCTTCTCGCCGCGAACGATCGCGCATCCCGAGCTCGCAAGCCTCGCCATCGCGCATCTCGACTGCGACGCCTTTTACGCCGCGATCGAGAAGCGCGACGACCCGGCGCTCAGGGATCGCGCGGTGATTGTCGGCGGCGGGCGGCGGGGCGTGGTCGCGACCGCCTGCTACATCGCGCGGATCCGCGGCGTGCGCTCGGCGATGCCGATGTTCCAGGCGCTCCGGCTCTGCCCCGAGGCGGTAGTGGTCCGGCCGCGGATGGCGCATTACGTCGAGGTCGGCCGGGCGATCCGCGAGCGGATGGCGGCCCTGACGCCGCTGGTCGAGCCGCTGTCGCTCGACGAGGCCTTCCTCGACCTGCGCGGCACCGAGCGCCTGCACGGCCAGCCGCCGGCGCGCGTGATGGCGGGGCTCCAGCGCCGGATCGAGGCGGAGTTCGGCCTGACCGTCTCGGTCGGGCTTAGCCACAACAAGTTCCTCGCCAAGATCGCCTCCGAGCTCGACAAGCCGCGCGGCTTCGCGCTGATCGGCCGGGCGGAGACGCTCGACTTCCTCGCGCCTCGCCCGGTGGGGATCATCTGGGGCGTGGGTGCTGCGGCGGTGGCGGCACTCGAGCGCGAGGGGCTCAGGACCGTCGCCGACCTGCGCGCCCGCGGGCGACGCGCGCTCGAGGCCCGCTTCGGCAGCCTCGGCGCGCGGCTGTGGCGGCTCGCCCACGGCGAGGACGCGCGCGCGATCTCCTCGGGCGGCGCGCGCAAGTCGATCTCCCACGAGACCACCTTCCGCGAGGACATCCTTGACCCGCGCGAGCTGGAACGGCGCCTCTGGCAGCTGAGCGAGGCGGTCTCGGCCCGCGCCAAGGACTGCGGGCTCGCGGGCGGGGTCGTGGCCCTCAAGCTCAAGCGCGCCGATCACCGCCTCGTCAGCCGCCGCCAGACGCTCGACACACCGACGAAGATGGCCGAGCGCATCTATCGCACGGCGCTGCCGATGCTGCACCGCGACATGGGCTTGGCTCCGTTCCGGCTGATCGGCGTGGGTCTCGCGTCGCTGGTTCCGGGGGCGCTTGGCGATGCCAGCGCCGACCTGCTCGACCCGGAAGGCGCCCGGCGGCTGGCGGCGGAGCGGGCCCGTGACGCGATCCGTGCCCGTTTCGGCGACAACGCCATCCTGCTGGGGCGCTCGCTGCGCTGAATCGCACGCCAATTGGGCTGACCTGTTCGCTTTCTGAACATACCGGCAGTTGAGCGCGGATTTCTGCCGAAGGGATTCGATCGGGCGTTGACTATGCTGCGCCGCGGCATAGGTTGGTTCTCGTGATGCCTTGCATCATACACGCCCTACGGGCGTTTCCTCCCTAAACTTGGGCCGTGCCTCGTGCACGGCCTTTTTTTCGTTTCGCGCTTCCGCCTCGGCCATCTCGTCCGGCGGCTCAGTAACGAAAACTGCTCGAAGGCTGTGCGAGTCTGTTCGGTTTCCGGGCATCTGCGCCGGCGAGCGAAGATTTTCGTCCAGAAAACGCCGATCCGGCATTGACTATGCTGCGCCGCGGCATAAAGTCGATCACGTGATGCGGTGCATCATACACGCCCTACGGGCGTTTCCTCCCTAAACTTGGGCCGTGCCTCGTGCACGGCCTCTTTTTTTGGGCAAGGCTCCGGGAGGGCGCTATTCCGCCGCGAGTTGCAGCAGCGGCGGCGGCGCCAGACGCGCCAGCGCGCCCGCCACCTCGCCCATCGCCGCGCACACCCCATCGAAGCCCGGCAGCGGCTCGATCCGCTCCTCGTCCATGTAGAGCCCGCGGTCGATCTCGATCTGGAGCGCGTGCAGCCGCTGCTGCGGCCGGCCGTAGGTCTGGGTGATGTAGCCGCCGGCGAAAGGCGCGTTGCGGGCGACGACGAAGCCCGCATCGGCAAAGCACGCGCTCGCCGCCTCGATCAACCAGCGATCGCAGGAGGCGCCGAACCGGTCGCCGAGAATCACTTCCGGCCGCCGGCCCCCGATCGTGGGCGCGGTCGCGAGCGCATCGTGCGGCATCGAATGGCAATCGAAGAGAATCGCCATGCCGAACAGCGCCCGGCTCTCGAACAGCAGGTCGCGCAGCCGCGCGTGATACGGCCGGTGGTAACCGGCGATGCGCCGCTCGGCCTCGGCGAGCGGGATCTTGCCCTGCAAGATCGGCCGCCCCTCGGCGACCACCCGCGGGATCACCCCCAGCCCGGCCGAGATGCGCGGGTTGAGGAACCGCCGCGAGGCCCCGAGGATCAGCGCCGGGTCGAGGTCCTCGGGCGCGCGGTTGAGATCGACGCAGGCCCGCGGCACCCTTGCTGCCATCAGCGGCGCCCCGTGCTCGGGGGCCGCGGCGAAGAGCGCATCGACGAAGGCGTCTTCCGAGGAGCGGATCTGCAGCGGGCCGAGCAGTGTCGGCTCGGCAAAGGCCCCGCCGTAGTCCGCACCGCTGTGGGGCGAGTTGAACACCGCGCAGGACGTGCGCGTCCCGGGCAGGCGGAGGGAATAGACGGCGTCTGTCATGCCTGCCCCGAGCGTTTCCTTTCCCCGAGTATAGAGCGGCCGCGGGCGCGGGCAAAATGTCTTGAACCGCGCGGCACATGACCTTATAGACACGCGACGTCTCCGGCGCCACAGGTACCGGACGCGGGGCGTATAGCTCAGCGGGAGAGCACTTCGTTGACATCGAAGGGGTCACTGGTTCGATCCCAGTTACGCCCACCATATCGCCCGCAAGGGACCGGCCTACCATTGGCGCGCAACCGCACGAGCGCCGCGAAAAGGACAGAAGCCATGAAGGTCGCGAATTCGCTTCGCTCCCTCAAGCAGCGCCACCGCGATTGCCGCATCGTGCGCCGCAAGGGACGCGTCTATGTGATCAACAAGACCCATCGCCGCTTCAAGGCCCGCCAGGGCTGAGACGGGCTCTCGGCCGGCCGACAGGAACCGCGCTCCGGCGCGGTTTTTTCGTTGCTACGCTCGGGCGCGGCGAAAGGCGTCGGTTCCCACACGAGACGGCGCGGCGCGACTGGGCGCTCGGGTTCGGCCATTCCCACCGGCTGCACTCGCCTTGTCGTGTCGCGTGCAAGAATACTAACACGACGTAAAAACGCGAATTTTTAACCAATGATTTCAAGGGGCGGATGCATGTTGCACAGGGCAACACCTCATGTTGCACGCGGCGAATGCGCTTCCCTCTGTCTCATTCCAGCGCATAGACCAGGCGCAGCTCGAAGGTGAAGGCCGCCCCCGCCAGATCCGCCGGCGCCGCGGGG
>JBBQRM010000203.1:0-5800 GCA_038214855.1 Rhodobacterales bacterium
ACAGCAGCATGATCGGCAGGGTAGTCGAAGCCTGGACCAGCGCGACCATGTTGGCCGAATCCGAAATCGAGGTCATCAGCCAGGCTGCCCCCACCGCCTGGATCAGGCCGCCGAAGTTCGAGACGATGCCCGCAAGCCACATCGCGCGGTAGGTGGGGTTCTTCAGGGGACGAAGTGCGGGCGCGGGGTCGGTATGCTCGTTGTCCATGGGTGACCTGGGTCCGCCTGCGACCGGTCCATCATGCGCATCCTCGGGACGCTCACAACCGCAATACCGGAGGGTTTGTCTCCGGCGGCACGATCCCCTATGCGGTGTCCGGATGCGGACGGGATTCCAGATCGGGGCGAGGGACGGGCGGGCGCGCACGGGCGTGCTCGCGACGGAGCGCGGCGACATCCGCACGCCGGCATTCATGCCGGTGGGCACCGCGGCCACCGTCAAGGCGATGCTGCCCGGGAGCGTGGCGGCGACGGGTGCCGACGTGCTGCTCGGCAACACCTATCACCTGATGCTGCGGCCGGGGGCTGAGCGGGTGGCGCGGCTGGGGGGGTTGCACGCCTTCATGAACTGGGAGCGGC
Source organism: Rhodobacterales bacterium (assembly GCA_038214855.1). Taxonomy (GTDB): domain Bacteria; phylum Pseudomonadota; class Alphaproteobacteria; order Rhodobacterales; family Rhodobacteraceae; genus Amaricoccus. The sequence continues at coordinate 580 of JBBQRM010000203.1, forward strand.
CGATCCTGACCGACTCGGGCGGCTTCCAGGTGATGAGCCTCGCGGATCTGCGCAAGGTGGGCGAGGAGGGCGTGACGTTCCGCAGCCACATCGACGGGGCGCGACATCATCTCTCGCCGGAGCGCAGCATGGAGATCCAGCGGCTGCTCGGCTCGGACATCGTGATGGCCTTCGACGAATGCCCGTCCCTGCCCGCGCCGCGTGAGCGGGTGGCGTTGAGCATGGCGCTCTCGATGCGCTGGGCCGCGCGGTCGCGCGACGCCTTCGGCGACCGGCCGGGGCACATGCTGTTCGGCATCCAGCAGGGCGGGACGGACGAGGTCCTACGGGCCGAGAGCGCGGAGGCACTCGTTGCCATCGGCTTCGACGGTTACGCCATTGGCGGGTTGGCGGTGGGGGAGGGGCAAGAGGCGATGCTGGGGGTGCTCGACTACGCGCCGACGCAGCTGCCCGAGGATCGGCCGCGATATCTGATGGGGGTGGGTAAGCCGGACGACATCGTCGGCGCGGTCGCGCGCGGGGTGGACATGTTCGACTGCGTGTTGCCATCGCGCTCGGGCCGCACGGGGCAGGCGTTCACGCGGCGCGGGACGGTCAACCTCAAGAACGCGCGCCATGCCGAGGACCCGCGGCCGCTCGACCTCGACTGCGCCTGCCCGGCCTGCCGGAGCTACGGCCGCGGCTACTTGCACCACGTGGTCCGCTCAGGCGAGATCATCGCCGCGATGCTGGTAACCTGGCACAACCTGCACTACTATCAGAAGCTGATGGCGGGGCTGCGCGCGGCCATCGGTCAGGGTCAGCTCGCGGGCTTCATCGCGGGTTTCGAGGCGGCGCGGGCGCAAGGCGATATCGATCCGGTCTGACCGCCCCCCGCCGCCCGGCTTGAAAGCCGGCCGCGGCTGGTCCATCTGTAGCGCAAGGAGGCGCCTGGCCGCTGGATTGGCCGGGGCGGGGCGCCTTGCCCGAAAGGATGTTCCCATGACCAACGTGACGAGTGCGAGCTACCCGGTTCTGCCCCTGCGCGACATCGTGGTGTTCCCCCACATGATCGTGCCGCTGTTCGTGGGCCGCGAGAAGTCGGTCCGCGCGCTCGAGGCGGTGATGAAGGACGACAAGCAGATCCTGCTGTCGAGCCAGAAGGACGCCTCCGAGGACGAGCCGGCGGCCGACGGCATCTACCGCACCGGCGTGCTCGCCAACGTGCTGCAACTGCTCAAGCTGCCCGACGGCACCGTGAAGGTGCTGGTCGAGGGCAAGCTGCGCGTGCTTATCACCGATTTTATCGACAACAAGGCGTTCTTCGAGGCTTCGGCCGAGGAGCTGGCTGAGACCGAGAACGACGCCGACGCGATCAAGGCGCTGAGCCGGGCGGTGGCCGAGGAGTTCGAGCGCTACGCCAAGCTCAACCGCAACATCCCCGAGGAGGCCGTCTCCACGGTCGGCGAGCCGATGCCGCCGGCCAAGCTCGCCGACACGGTCGCGGGCCATCTCGGCGCGCCGCTCGAGGAGAAGCAGAAGCTGCTCGAGACGGCCGACGTCGGCGAGCGGCTCGAGGCGATCTACGGCATGATGCAGGGCGAGATGAGCGTCCTGAAGGTCGAGAAGAAGATCAAGTCCCGCGTCAAGACGCAGATGGAGCGGACCCAGCGCGAGTACTACCTCAACGAGCAGATGAAGGCGATTCAGCGCGAGCTCGGCGACGGCGAGGGCCCGGACGACGCCTCCGAGCTCGAGGAGCGCATCGCCAGGACCAAGCTTTCGAAGGAGGCGCGCGACAAGGCTGTGGGCGAGCTGAAGAAGCTGCGCTCGATGTCGCCGATGTCGGCCGAGGCGACGGTGGTGCGCAACTACCTCGACTGGATGCTGTCGATCCCCTGGAACAAGAAGAGCAAGATCAAGAAGGACCTCGGCCTCGCCCAGAAGGTGCTCGACGACGACCATTACGGGCTCGAGAAGGTCAAGGACCGGATCGTCGAGTTCCTGGCCGTGCAGAGCCGCAGCCAGAAGCTGCGCGGCCCGATCCTGTGCCTCGTCGGCCCTCCGGGCGTCGGCAAGACCTCGCTCGGCAAGTCGGTTGCCCGGGCCACGGGACGCGAGTTCATCCGCATCTCGCTCGGCGGCGTCCGGGACGAGGCGGAGATCCGCGGCCATAGGCGGACCTATATCGGCTCGATGCCCGGCAAGATCATCCAGTCGATGAAGAAGGCCAAGACGTCGAACCCGCTGATCCTGCTCGACGAGATCGACAAGATGGGCCAGGACTTCCGCGGCGATCCCGCGAGCGCCATGCTCGAGGTGCTCGACCCGGAGCAGAACGCCACCTTCATGGACCACTATCTCGAGGTGGAGTACGACCTCTCGAACGTGCTCTTCATCACCACGGCCAACACATACCATATGCCGCGGCCGTTGATGGACCGGATGGAGATCATCCCGATCTCGGGCTATACCGAGGACGAGAAGGCCGAGATCGCCCGCCAGCACCTGATCGCCAAGCAGGAGAAGGGCCACGGGTTGAAGGCGTCGGAGTTCGAGCTCCTGCCCGAGGCGCTGATCGACATCATCCGCTACTACACCCGCGAGGCCGGAGTGCGGAACCTCGAGCGCGAGATCGCCAAGCTCTGCCGCAAGGCGGTGACGGAGATAGTCAAGGGCAAGACAGAGAAGGTCGTGGTGAGCCCCGAGAACCTCGAGGAATACCTCGGGGTGCGGCGGTTCAAGTACGGGCTGGCCGAGCTGACCGACCAGGTAGGCGTCACCACCGGTCTCGCCTGGACCGAGGTGGGCGGCGATCTGTTGCAGATCGAGGCGCTGAAACTGCCTGGCAAGGGACGGATGAAGACCACCGGCAAGCTCGGCGACGTGATGAAGGAGAGCATCGACGCGGCGAATTCCTACGTCCGGTCGAAGGCGCCGGACCTGGGACTGAAGCCACCGATGTTCGAGACGCTCGACATCCACGTGCACGTGCCCGAGGGCGCGACGCCCAAGGACGGGCCCTCGGCAGGTGTGGCGATGGTGACCTCGATCGTGTCGGTGCTGACGCGCATCCCGGTGCGCCGCGACGTGGCGATGACCGGCGAGGTGACTTTGCGCGGCAACGTGCTGCCGATCGGCGGGTTGAAGGAGAAGCTGCTGGCGGCTCTCAGGGGCGGCATCACGACCGTGCTGATCCCACAGGAGAACGTGAAGGACCTGCGGGACATCCCCGACAACGTGAAGAACCGGCTGGAGCTGATCCCGGCGGGCAACGTGATGGACGTGCTCAAGGTGGCGCTGACGCGGATGCCCGAGCCGATCGAATGGGACGAGGCCGCCGAGGCCGCGGCCCGCGCCGCCCGGGCGGCGGCGCCGGGGGAGAGTCCGTCGGCCGCGGCGCACTGAGCCGTCCCGCTCGAACCACGCCCGCCGCGGGAGACCGCGGCGGGCTTTTTCGTGCGCGGCGTCGGGGAACCCGAAAGCGGCGGAGCGGTTCGCCCCGGGAGAGGCATTCACCGGAGGCAGCCAATGCGACACCATCTTCTTCCCGCCCTCGCGCTCGGCCTGATCGTGGCCGCGCCCGCCGGTGCGCAGCAAGTGCCGGAGGCCTTCGATGTGGGCTCCGTCTCCGACCTCGCGACGATGGCCGGTGAGGTACGGGGGCTGGCGGAGGACAGGCTGCTGGTGCGCGACATGCTGGGCGAGCCGCTGCTCGGGGGAGACGGCGAGACGGTGGGGACGGTGGAGGACTTCGTGGTCATCCCCGGCGGAAGGCTGGTGGCGGCGATGGTCGAGACCGGAGACGGCACCCGGATCGCGGTGCCGTTCGCGGCGGTGAAGCTGGGCCAGGCGGCGGCGGCGGGGATGATGCAGGTGCCGCTCGACGCCTCCGACATCCGCGGGTCGGCAGAGCTGCGCTCGCTGGCGGAGACGCTTTCGGGGCAATAGCGCCCCCAAAGAGAGGCTTGCACCAGACAGGACCAGGCGCTATCCCGCATTCCGGCGGGCGATTAGCTCAGCGGTAGAGCGCTTCGTTCACATCGAAGATGCCGGCGGTTCGAATCCGTCATCGCCCACCACCTCCCGGCCCCCGGGGTGATTAGCTCAGTTGGTAGAGCGTCTCGTTTACACCGAGAATGTCGGCGGTTCGAGCCCGTCATCACCCACCAGGGCGGGGTCGCTCAAGGTTGCTCAAGCTTGAGCAAATCGGCAAGCTGTTGTTACTGCAGACAAAAACTGAAGCCATTTACCACCTGGAAAGGGTTGTTAACGCCGCCCCGGCACGGGTCGTCGCTCAGAGCTCGAGCGCGTCCTGGCGGCCGGAGGGGGTCTCGCGGCCGGCGCGGCGGAAGGCGTCGTCGCGGCGGGCGGGCAGGGCCACGGCGCGGTCGCGTAGGCGCAGGGCTTCTTCGATGGTGACGATCTGGATGCGGGGGACCGGGGCGAAGTCGGGCTCCTCGTACTGGCCGGCGGCGGCGGCCTCGGTCGTCATCGGCTTTGAGGGCGGGGACAGGGTGAGGAAGATGCCGATCGCGGCCTTCTCGCGCTCGACGACGCCGCGCAACAATATTGAGTTCGTAAGTGAGCTCCGCGCCGAGTGATTGATCTTCCTCCTGATCCTTTGCTTCCCTTGCTCGATCGATCATTGGGAAAAAATTTCTCTGCAAATCTTTCCTTGCTTTGCGAAGGGAAGCGCTTTCCCTCCAAAGCTTCAACCTCTCAATCACGGAACCCTCTTGCCTGCCATAGTGTCCGGCACCAAGCGCGCCGGCTGCAGATGCACCTCGCCGAACGCCTCCTCCGCGGCGTCGGTCCCGTGCCAGATGTCGTCGAAGGCTTTGATCCGGGCGGCGCTGTCGTTGCCCGAGGGGCCGCGGAAGAGGACGTTATAGCTGGCGTTGGAGTTGAAGGGCGGGTCGAGGTAGATCGGATCGACGCTGGCGCTCGGGATGCTGTCGCGCAGGATCGCGAGGTTGTCGCCGTAATAGAGGTGGTTCATGCGGGAGCCTTTCCTGCCCGGCGGGCAGGTTGGGCGGGAGGGGGCGCGGGGTCAAGCGGAGGGTTGTGTAGCTCGCCGGACGCGCAGCGGGAGCCGGGCGGGCGACTGCCCGTGGGGTGGCGCAGCGACGATGGAGCGGCGCGCTTTATGGTGGCAATGTCCGTACGAGGTTCAGGCGGAGCGCGTTGCCGGCAAGAGCGCCAGCCCGCCGGGACGGGCAGGCGCCTGCCCGGCGCCTTC
>JBBQRM010000204.1:0-5797 GCA_038214855.1 Rhodobacterales bacterium
TGCAGAATTTCGGCTGAATTAAGGGTTTGTTAGGATTCGCCTCCCGTGCGGGGCGCCCTTCCCCGCACCCGGTTGCGGTGCTAGCGTCGCTCTTACCGCAAGACCAATGGGAGGACGACAATGAAGGCACTTCTCGCAGCCGCCGCCGCGCTGGCACTCGCCGCCGGAGCCGCGCAGGCCCAGGATCCCGTGTCGAAGTACGGAGCCGACGACCAGGCGGGGGCGTCGAATACGCAGACGCCAGACAAGGCGCTGGAGGCGGCGCAGCTGATCACCGAGGGCGTGACCGTCCCGCTCGCGCGGACCTTCGAGGCCGAGATGCCGCTCTTCGGGGCCCGCGTCTTCGCGGTGCGGGGGACGGGCGGGATCGCCGGCGGACCGGCGGGGTCGAACAACGTGATCTGGAACGACGACTTCATCGCCACCGAAATCGGCCAGGTCGGCACCCAGTTCGACGGGCTCGGCCATATCGGCATCCACGACGAGGAGGGCGGCACCTTCTACGGCGGCAGGAAGGCTGCCGACGTCAACGGGCCGATGGGCCTGAAGCAACTCGGGGTGGAGAACGTGAAGCCCTTCTTCACCCGCGGCGTGCTGGTCGACGTCGAGGGCCTGAAGGGCGGGATGCTCGATGCCGGCACCGAGATCACGGTGGCCGACATCGAGGCGGCGCTGGACGCGCAGGGCATCGACCCGGCCTCGATCTCGGAGGGCGACGTGGTGCTGTTCCACACCGGCTGGGGATCGCTGTGGAAGGTGGACAACGAGCGGTTCAATGCGGGTGCGCCCGGGATCGGCATGGAGGCCGGGCAGTGGCTCGCCGAGAAGGGCGTGGCGCTGGTCGGCGCCGATACCTGGCCGGTCGAGGTGGTGCCGAATCCGGACGGCACGTCGGCGTTCCCGGTCCATCAGGAGCTGATCACGCGCAACGGCATCAACCTGCTGGAGAACGTCGCCACGGAGCGGCTGAAGGAGGCCGGGATGAACGAGTTCGCCTTCGTCTTCGCGCCGATGCCGATCAAGGGCGGGACCGGCGCGCCGGGCAACGCGCTGGCGATCCGCTGAGAGCTGCGGGGCCGCGCCCGCCACGGGCGCGGCTCGTCGCAAGACGACGCAAAGGGATCGGCCGTCGCGGCCGTCCGGCTGGAAGGCGTGGTGCAGCGCGCTAAATCGGCGCTTCTGGGAGCGTGAAGGGCGCGGGCATGGAGCGAAGCGACGGACGCGCGCTGCCTGTGGAGGAGGCCACGCGCCTGCCCATCGGGCGGGGGCAGGTGACGACGATGCCGGTACTGCCGCGGGAGCACGTGATGCTGACCCCGCGCTATCCCGAGCCGGGGCGCGAGACGGTGCCGGTGCGCCCGCTCGCCGCGCGAGCGATCTAGATGGAGGCCGCGAAGTTCACCCGTGGCTCGACCATGCGTCATGTCGTGGTGATGACGCTGACCGGGGCCGCGGGCCTTACCTTCATGTTCCTGATCGACGCGGCGACGCTGTTCTGGATCTCGCGGCTGGGCGACGCGGGGCTGATGGCGGCGCTGGGCTTTGCCTGGACGATCCAGTTCTTCATCATCTCGTCGGGCATCGGCTTTGCGATCGCTGCGACCGCGCTGGTCAGCCGCTCGCTGGGGCGGGGGGAGCGCGGGCTGGCGCGGCGGCAGGCGAGTGCCTCGCTCGCGATCACCTTCGGGTTCCAGGCGCTGCTGGCGCTTCTGGCGGTGATCTGGCGCCACGACCTGCTGGCGCTCGCCGGCGCGAGCGGCGAGACGCGCGCGGTCGCGGCGCATTTCCTGCTGATCAGCCTGCCGGCGATGCCGCTGATGGCGTTGGGCATGACCGGGGGCGCGGTGCTGCGGGCGCTGGGCGATGCCTGGCGGTCGATGGCAGTGACGCTGGCCGCCGGCGTGGTGGCGATGGTGCTCGATCCGTTGTTCATCTTCGGCTTCGGGCTCGGGATCGAGGGGGCGGCCTGGGTCATGCTGATCGCGCGCGCGACCGTGGGCGGGCTCGCCTTGTGGTACCTGATCCGGGTCCACGACATGCTGGCGCGGCCGAGCGGGCGTGACGTGGCGGAGGCCGCGCGGCCCTTCGCGGCCATCGCCGTGCCCGCGACGCTCACGCAGATGTCGACGCCCTTCGGCAACGCGCTGCTGACGGTGCTGATCGCGGGGTTCGGCGATGCGGCGGTCGCGGGTTTCGCGGTGGTCTCGCGGCTGACGGTGCTCGCCTTCGGCGGCATCTTCGCGCTGTCCGGCGCCATCGGCGGCATCCTGGGGCAGAACTACGGCGCCGGGTTGATGGCGCGGGTGCGCGCGACCTATCGCGACGCGGTCGTGTTCTGCGTCGGCTACACGATGGCCGCCTGGGCGGTGCTGTTCTTCTCGCGGCATTTCGTCGTGCGCGCCTTCGGTCTGGGGCCGGAGAGTGCGAGCGTCGTGCTCGCCTTCGTGGGGCTCGCGGCGGGCGGGTTCGTGTTCACCGGTGCGCTCTTCGTGGCGAACGCGGCCTTCAACACGCTCGGCCGGCCGCTGTGGTCCACCGGGTTCAACTGGTCGCGCGACGGTCTGGTGATGCTTCCCGTGGCCTGGGCGCTGTCGCTGTCGCTCGCGGCGCCCGGCGTCGTCTACGGCCAGGCGCTGGCCGGCGTGGTGGTTGGCGCCGCGGCCGCCTGGGTCGGCTGGCGCTTCGTCAAGGGGCTCGACGCGCCGCCCACGGTTCCGCGCCGGGGCTTGGCAACGCCGGAGGCGCCCCTACATCTGGAGGCGAACCAGACCGCCTGAAGGGAGACTCCATGTTCGGCCTGTCGAAGAAAACCGAGATGCCCGCGAAGGACGCGGCGCTGCCCGGGCGCCCCGAGCCGATCCCGACCGCAGAGACGCATTTCGTCAGCGGCCGGCCGCTGAAGGGTCCGCATCCCGAGGGCATGGCAAGCGCGATGTTCGGCATGGGCTGTTTCTGGGGCGTCGAGCGGATGTTCTGGAAGCTGCCGGGCGTCTGGACGACCGCGGTCGGCTATGCCGGCGGCGAGACGCCGAATGCGACCTATCGCGAGGTCTGTACCGGCCAGACCGGGCACAACGAGGTGGTGCTCGTCAGCTATGATCCGGCGCAGGTGAGCTACGAGGATTTGCTGCGCGTCTTCTGGGAGGGCCACGACCCGACCCAGGGGATGCGGCAGGGCAACGACCGCGGGACGCAGTACCGCTCGGGCATCTACACCTTCGACGAGGGCCAGGCGGCCGCGGCGGAGGCCTCGCGCGCGGCCTTCGCGCCGCGGCTCGAGGCGGCGGGGTTCGGCCCGATCAGCACCGAGATCCGCCCCGCGCCGCCCTACTACTACGCCGAAGCCGATCACCAGCAGTATCTGGCGAAGAACCCCGGCGGCTATTGCGGGATCGGCGGCACCGGCGTCACCTGCCCGATCGGGCTTGGTGCGGAGACCGCCGTGTCTTGACCCGCCGGGGCGCCGGGACTACCCCGCGGGGTCTTTGACCGGAGGCCCCGCATGCCGCTCTTCGAGGTGAGCACCACCCTGCGCGGCGAGGCCCCCGCGCGGGCTCTGAGCGACGCGCTCGAGACGGTGGCGCCGGGGCCCGTCTCCACGCATGTCCACGACCGCGACGACGCGAGCGGGGTCTGGGAGGTGGGGGCGCATTTCGAGAGCCGGCCCGACGCGGCGGGGCTGGCGCTGCTCGCCCGGCTGCACGGGGCTCCCGATTTTCGCGTGGCGCCGCTCGACGAGCGCGACTGGGTGGCGCAGGTGCGCGCCGAGCTCACGCCGGTCGAGGCGGGGCGCTTCGTCGTCTTCGGCAGCCACGATCGCGCCCGTATCCCGATCAACCGCATCGGCCTCGAGATCGAGGCGGCCCAGGCCTTCGGCACCGGCCATCACGCGACGACGCAGGGATGCCTCGTCGCGCTCGACCGGCTGGTGCGCAGGGGGGTCGTCGCGCGTCGGATCGCCGACATCGGCGGCGGCACCGGGGTGCTGGCGATGGCCGCGACCTCGGTCTGGCCCGCCCGCGCGATCGCGGGCGACATCGATCCGGTGGCGACGGAGACGGCGCGCGAGAACGTCGCGGCGAACGGGCTCGCAGGCCGGATCGCCTGCGTCACCGCCGCGGGCTTCCGGCATCCGCGGATCGCGGGCGGCGCGCCCTATGACCTCGTCTTCGCGAATATCCTAGCGGCGCCCCTCCGGCGGCTCGCGCCGCAGATGGCGGCGCTCCAGCCCCCGGGTGGCACGGCGATCCTGTCGGGATTGCTCGCGCGCCAGGCGCCGGGGGTGTCAGCCGTCTACCGCGGCTGGGGCTACGGCCTGCGCGATGCAGTGACGCTTGCCGGCTGGACGACGCTGGTGCTCGGCCGCGGCTGAGGGCGGCCTCAGCGGCGGGCGAGGTCGTGGGCGACGGCCGCGATGTCGCCGCGGGCGAGGCCGATGTCGGTGAGTTGCTTGTCCGACAGCGCGGCGAGCGCGGTTTCGGTGGCACGGCGGCTGCGCCAGGCCTCGATGCCGTCGACGAGGCGCTCGAAGACGGTGACGACGCGGAAGGTCGCGACGGCGCCGAAGGGCGCGGGACGGCTGGACGGGGACACGGACATCGGAGGTTCCTCAACAGCGGAATGGCCATCCCACCCCGGAGGTCGTCCATAGCCCGGCGCCCCCGTGCGCACCACTGCCGGTTTCGCATGGCCGTTATGCGAGAAGCGCAAGCGCCTCAACGGTTTGTTAGTCATGGCGAAAGCGCCCGCTGCCCTTGCCGCCGCGCTTTGGCTTGGCCTGCGTTCCGGTTTCGTGCTAGGAGGACCCGCGGGGGTGACCGGGCCGAGGATGGCGATGCGCGTGATCGGGATCGACCCCGGGCTGAGGCGGACTGGCTGGGGCGTCGTCGATGTCGGGGGCGCGCGGATCGCCCATGTCGCGAACGGAACCTGCATCTCCGAAGGAAGCGACCTCGCGGCGCGGCTCCTGAGCCTGCACGATCAGCTGGCCGCCGTCCTGCGGCTCTATCGACCCGAGGCGGCGGCGGTGGAGCAGACCTTCGTGAACAAGGACGCGGTGGCGACGCTGAAGCTCGGCCAGGCCCGCGCGATCGCGCTGCTGGTTCCGGCGCAGGCGGGGCTCGCGGTCGCGGAATACGCTCCCAACGCCGTGAAGAAGGCGGTGGTGGGCGTCGGCCATGCCGACAAGGCGCAGGTCTCGCATATGGTGCGGCTGCAGCTGCCGGGCGTGAAGCTCGCGGGGGCGGATGCCGCCGATGCGCTGGCGGTGGCGCTCTGCCATGCGCATCATGCGCGGGCCGGCGGGCGGCTGCAGGCCGCGGTGGCACGGGCGGGTGCCGCGTGATCGGCAAGGTAAGCGGCCGGCTCGAGCATCGCGGTGCGGATCATGTGCTAATCGACACGCCGGGCGGCACCGGCTACCTCGTCTATTGCTCCGAGCGCACGCTGGCACGGATGCCCGCGCCGGGCGGTGCGGTCGCGCTCTACACCGAACTCGTGGTGCGTGAGGATCTGATGCAGCTGATCGGGTTCGTCACCCTCGCGGAACGGGAATGGCACCGGCTGCTCACCTCGGTGCAGGGGGTGGGGGCGCGTGCGGGGCTCGCCATCCTCGGCACGCTCGGGGCCGACGGGGTGGCCCGCGCGCTGTCGCTCGGCGATGTCGCGGCGATCCGCGCGGCACCCGGGATCGGGCCGAAGATCGCCCAGCGCCTGGTGCTGGAGCTGCGCGCCAAGGCGCCGGCCGTGCTCGCCATGGGTGCCGCCGGCGCGCGACCGGCCATCGTCCCGGACGCGA
>JBBQRM010000205.1:0-5772 GCA_038214855.1 Rhodobacterales bacterium
CGTCGAGCTGGGCGCGCGCGCGCGCGATCTCGCCGCGCCGGAACGCCGCCTGCGCCAGGCCGAAGCGGGCGTCACCGTAGTCCGGAGCGAGATCGAGCGCGGCGCGAAAGGCTTCCCGCGCCGCCTCGATCCGGCCGAGGCCGAGTTGGGCGAACCCGAGCTGCACCTGCGCATCCGCGTCCCGCGGCGCCAGCTCGACGGCGCGGGTCAGCGCCTCGACGGAAGCGGCGAAGCGCTGCTCGCCGCGCGCCTCCACCCCTTGCCGGTAGAGCTCGGCCGCGGTCTCGGCCCCGGCGGCTGTCGCGAGGCAAAGGGCCGCGGCCGCGCCGAGACAGGCGCCCCCGAGCCGCCCCGTCACACCCTCACGGGCCGCCGCCCGAGCAGTTTCGCCATCCGCGCCAGCAGCTCCTCGGGGATGAACGGCTTCACCAGATACTCGTCCGCGCCCTTCTCCAGCGCCGAGACGATGTCGCGTTCGGACTTGCGCGCGGTCAGCATGATCACCGGGATCTCCGCCAGCTCCGGATCGCCCTTGATCCGCGCCAGCACCTCGAATCCGTCCGTTCGCGGCATCATCGCATCGAGAACCACGAGCTGCGGCTTCTCGGCGACGGTCTGCGACAGCGCCTGCTCGCCGTCCGCCGCCTGGACGACCTCATAGCCCTTCGCCCGCAGGCGATAGTCCATCAGCTCGAGCAGCAGCGGATCGTCGTCGCAGATCAGGATCTTCGCGCCTCGGCTCATCGCGCCCTCCGTCCGGTTCATGCGGGGGCGGAGGATCGACCTGAATGGTGAGCAAAAGATGAATTGCCGGCGAATCAATTTACCAGATGTTCGCGCACCTCCCCGGCGAGAGCCATCGGATCGAAGGGCTTGGCGATCACGCCGGCCGCGCCCAGCGCGATGAAGCGCGCCACATCCTCCGCCCGCGTCCGCGCCGTGACGAAGACCACCGGGATCGTCGCCGTCTCCGCATCCTCCCGCAGACGGCGCAGCGTCTCGACCCCGTCCATCTGCGGCATCATCACGTCGAGCAGGATCAGCCGCGGCCGCCAGGCGCTGGCCTCCGCGAGCGCCTGCGCCCCCGAGGCCGCGGTGCGCACATCGAAGCCGGGATCGAGCTCCAGCGACATGACCGCCACCTCGCGGATGTCCTCCTCGTCATCGACGTAGAGGATGCGCGCGGCATCCGATCCTTGCGCCTCGCAGGACGGCGTCATGCGCGGGCCTCCTTCTCCTCGAGCTTCAGAAGCCCCCGCACCATCAGGGCGATGGCGATCTCCGAGGTCCGCGTCTTGGTTCGCATGGCGGTCACGCGCTCCGTCACGCCCGGGTCCATCTCGTCGGCCGAGAAGACAATCAGCGCCGTCTCGGCGGGCGAGGCGCAGATCAGGTCGAGCCCCGAGCCGTCCGGCAGCCCGATGTCGAGGATCACCAGGTCGAAGCGATGCCGCTCGAGCATCTCGCGGGCCTCGCGCAGGCTCCGCGCAAAGGTGATCGACACCTCCGCCCCGAGTGCGGAGGCCATCACCTGCAGCACGTCCTCGTCGTCCTCGACATGCAGGACCCGGGGCCTGCGGTCGAACTCCTGCGCGGCGCCCTGCCGCTCGGCCTCGCAGATCAGCACCCGCCCGCGCGCATCCGCCGCGGCCGGCGGCAGCACCTCGGTGGCCGGCGCGCCACCCACGGCCGGCAGATCGATGTGGAAGGCCGCGCCCTCGCCCGGTCGATTGTCGAAGCCGAGCGTGCCGTGCATCGACTCCACCAGCGCCTTGGCGATGCTCAGCCCCAGGCCGGTGCCGCCCTTCTGGCGCACGTCCGATCCGTCGGCCTGCTCGAACTTGCCGAAGATCCGGTCGCGGAACGCCTCCGGTATCCCCGGCCCCTGATCGCTGACCGTGATCCGAAGCCGGTCCGCCTCAAGTCTGAGCGCCACGTCGATCCGGCCGCCCTCCGGCGAGAACTTGACGGCGTTCGACAGCAGGTTCGCGATGACCTGGTGCAGGCGGCCGGCGTCCACCACCACCTCCGCACCCGGCGCCGCGTCGTCGAGCACGATCTCGAGCCGCTTCTCCGGTGCGATATTGCCGCTGGCCTCGACCGCCTGCGCGACGATCGGACAGGCGGGACCCTGCTTCATCTCGAGCCGCAACTTGCCGGAGTCGATCTTCTCCATGTCGAGGATGTCGTTGATCAGCGTGACCAGCCGCTCGCTGTTGGAATGCGCGATCCTCACCAGGCGCGCGGCCTTCGCCGGCAGCTCGCCGCCGACGCCGGCCACCACGAGCCCCAGCGAGCCGCGGATCGAGGTGAGCGGCGTACGCAGCTCGTGGCTGACGACCGAGATGAACTCGCTCTTCAGCGCCTGGCTCTTCTTCTGCTCGGTGATGTCGCGGTTGTGGGTGATGATGCCGCGGAGCCCGCCGTCGCGGCCGAAGAGCGGCGCCTTGAGCGTAGCCAGCCACCCGTGCGACCCGTCGGCGAAGACCGCCGGTTGGTCGAACGTCGCATGCCCTCCGCCGGCGCGCAGCGCGCTCTCGTCCTCGCGGAACCGCCGGGCGACCTCCGCGGGATAGAAGTCGAAATCGGTCCTGCCGATCAGCGCCTCGCTCGAGCCCGCGCGCATCAGCGCGGCCGTTGCCGGGTTCGCCGCGACGAAGCGGCCTTCCAGGTCCTTGACGTTCAGACAATCCGGCAGCGCATCCACCATCGCGCGGTAGAGAGTGTTGGTCGCGGCCAGCTCGCGCCGCCGCCGCGCCCGCAGGAACATCATCCCGATCAGAAAGGCGCTGGTGAAGGTCAGAAGCGCTATCGGAATGCCGGTCTGCGCCAGCAGGTCGAACCATATCTCCTGCGGAAGGATCAGGTACTGGACGAGCTGCCCGAGTGTCACGGCCAGCGAGAAGGCGATGATCGAGCGCGAGGACATCTTTCGAGAGTGCAGTCCCCACCGGCAGGCGAGTCCGATCAGCGTCGTCAATACGATGCCGCTCAGCCCCACGATCATCCCCGCACCGCCGGTATGGAACCGGAAGGCGAACGCCGCACCGGCGGTGATCGCCACCGCCGGCACGCCTCCGAAGAAGCCGGCCGCGGCGATCAGGGGCGCGCGCAGATCGAAAAAGAAGCCGGGAATGACCTGCTGGGCCATGCTCATGGAGGCAAGCGTGCCGGCTGCCGTCAGCAGCCCGAAGACCACCGCCTGACGCTGCCTTCCCGAGATCCTGCGGTCGTCGAGCACGTACTCCCAGGCGGTCATCAGGATGGCGGCGACCGCCAGACCGGAGAGCAGCGTGTTCCAGAGCGGTGACATGAGCCCTCACGACCTACTTGCCGCGCGGAATGGCCCGCGCAGGTCCGCTCTGCACAAACATCCCCAACAAATCGTAACCCGGCCCGGCGGGGCGCTTGACCGCAGCAAATCCGGGAAAGCGGAACCTCGGCGACATCCGAACCGGCGGCAACCGCCGACAAATCCTTTCCAGGTGATTAATGGTGCGTGAATTATCTTTTTAAAACCAAGAGTTAGTCAATTGCTCAACCTTGAGCACCCCGGGCTTTCCCGGGCTCCGGGCCTCCGCTAGCCGAGCGCGGCGGCGGGAACGGCGGAGTCGATCCGCCCGAAGCGGCGCTGGCGCAGCCGGTAGCCGCCCACCATCTCGGCGAAGTCGGCGACGGTGAAGTCCGGCCAGGCGGTCTTCGGAAACTGGTACTCGGCGTAGACCCCCTGCCAGAGCAGGAAGTTCGATATCCGGCACTCGCCCGAGGTGCGAATGATCAAATCCGGGTCCGGCAGGTCACGGGTGTCGAGCGCGCTGGCGATCGTCCGCTCGCAGATCGCCCCGGGCGCGAGGCTGCCGGCCGCCACCTGCGCCGAGACACCGCGCAGCGCACGGGCGAGTTCGTCGCGGCCGCCGTAGTCGATGGCGATCGACAGGTTGAGACCCGTGCACTCTCGCGTCGCATCCTCGAGCATCGCCATCAGTTGCTGGAGCCGCGGCGGCACCCGGTGGCGCATTCCCAGGAAGCGCACCCGAACGTCGTGGGCGCGCAGGTCGGCCATCTTGCGCACGATATACTGGCGGAAGATCCGCATCAGCCCGTCGATCTCGGCGAGCGGCCGGCGCCAGTTCTCGGTCGAGAAGGAATAGAGCGTCAGATGGGTGATCCCGAGCCCGGGACAGGCGTTGACGATATCCGTGACCCGTCGCGCCCCACGGGCGTGGCCGTTGATCCGGCTGAGGCCTCGGGACGCGGCCCACCGGCCGTTGCCGTCCATGATGACGCCGACGTGAAAAGTCCCGATCTCGCGATGATGCATGTTTTTTCTTACCTGCCCGACGCGCCGAATATGCACATCTCGCCGCATCTGCAACAGGTGAGTTGGGCCGGAGCGCGAAAACTCGCGCTCCGGCGGAGCCCGGCGGCCTCAGGCCTCGGCGCGCGGCACCCGCACGCTCTCGACGAGGTCCTGGATCGCCTGCGGCGGCGCCGAGGTCACGCGCGAAACGAGGATCGCCGAGCCGAAGTTCAGGATCGCCCCGATCACCCCGAAGCCCGACGGGTTGATCCCGAGGATCCAGCCCTCGGCCGTGTCGGGCAGCACGTTGGTGTCGGGGATGAAGAACCAGCCCTTGTAGAGGAAGATATAGACCGAGGTGGAGATGATGCCGACCAGCATCCCGGTGATCGCGCCTTCCTTGTTGATGCGCTTCATGAAGATGCCCATCATCAGCACCGGGAAGAGGCTCGCCGCCGCCAGGCCGAAGGCGAGTGCCACCACCTGCGCCGCGAAGCCGGGCGGATTGAGCCCCAGATACCCCGCCACCACGATCGCCACGCCCATCGAGATGCGCGCGGCCAGAAGCTCCGCGCGCTGGCTGATGTTGGGCATGAACACCCCCTTGAGCAGGTCGTGGCTGATCGAGGAGGCGATGGCGAGCAGGAGGCCCGCCGCCGTCGACAGCGCCGCGGCGATACCGCCCGCCGCCACCAGCGCCGTCACCCAGTCGGGCAGCCGGGCGATCTCGGGGTTGGCGAGCACCATGATGTCGTTGTCGATCTTGGTCAGCTCGTTGCCCTCCCAGCCGAACTGCGTCGCCTGCTCGACCATCAGCGGGTTCTTCTCGTTGTAGTACTGGATGCGCCCGTCGTTGTTCTTGTCCTCGAACACCAGCAGCCCCGTGCTCTCCCAGCGCTGCATCCACCCCGGCTGCGCGTCGTAGGCGAGGTTGCTGTCCGGCTGCCCGACCGGGCCGGTCTGGAGCGTGTTGGTCAGGTTGTAGATCGCCATCGCCGCGACGGCTGGCGCCACGGTGTAAAGCAGCGCGATGAAGATCAGCGCCCACCCCGCAGACTTGCGGGCGTCCGAGATCTTCGGGACCGTGAAGAAGCGCACGATCACGTGCGGCAGCCCGGCGGTGCCGATCATCAGCGACAGCGTCAGCAGGAACATGTTGAGCGTCGTCATGCTCGGCCGGGAGGTGTAGGGGCCGAAGCCGATCTCGAGCATCGTCTGGTCGAGCGCTTCGAGCAGATAGGTGTCGGTTCCGGTGATCTGCGCGCCGAGCCCGATCTGCGGCAACGCCCAGCCGGTCAGCTGGAGCGAGATAAAGAGTGCCGGAACGGTATAGGCGAAGATCATGATCACGTACTGCGCGATCTGTGTGTAGGTGATGCCCTTCATGCCGCCGAGCACCGCATAGACGAAAACGATCGCCATGCCGACGAAGAGCCCGGTCTCGATCGACAGGCTCAGCACATTGGCGAAGG
>JBBQRM010000206.1:0-5756 GCA_038214855.1 Rhodobacterales bacterium
GCTGCTCGATGCGCTCGACAGTCACGACATCGACGTCGACGCCAAGGTCGGCACTCTCTCCGTCGCCAACCGCCAGCGGGTCGAGATCGCCCGGGCGCTGAGCCAGGAGGCGAAGGTGCTGATCATGGACGAGCCGACGGCGGCGCTCGCCGACGCCGACGCCCGGCGCCTGATGACGGTGGTCAAGCGCCTGCGCGAGCGCGGCGTCGGCATTGTCTACGTCAGCCACAAGCTCTCCGAAATCTTCGAGCTCGCCGACCGTGTGACGGTGCTGCGCGACGGCGCGCTGATCGGAACCCGGCCGATCGCCGAGGTGACCGAGCAGTCGTTGGTCGCGATGATGGTCGGCCGCGAGATCGACCAGCTGTTTCCCAAGCCCGCGCCGAACATCGGCGAGACCGTGCTCCGGGTCTCGAACCTGTCGCTCGGCAGCCGGATCCGCGACGTCTCATTCGAGCTCCGCCGTGGCGAGATCCTCGGGCTCGCCGGCCTCGTCGGCGCCGGCCGGAGCGAGCTCGCGCTGTCGATCTTCGGCATCACCCCCGCCACCTCGGGAACCGTCGAGCTCTACGGCAGGCCTGTCGAGATCGCCTCGCCGCGCCAGGCGTGCCGGCTCGGCATCGCCTATGTGCCGGAGGACCGCGGGCTGCAGGGCCTCGTCCGGCCGATGAGCATCGCGCAGAACGTTTCGATGGCCGCACTCGGCCGCACCGCACGCGGCATCTTCCTCGACGGGCGCGCCGAGGCGGCCCGGGCGGCCGCCGTGATCCGTCAGCTCGGCATCCGCGCCCGCGGGCCTGGGCAGACCGTGGACGAGCTCTCGGGCGGCAACCAGCAGAAGGTCGTGCTCGGCAAGTGGATCGAGACCGCGCCGCGCATCCTGATCATGGACGAGCTCACCCGCGGCATCGACGTCGGCGCGAAGGCCGAGATCCACGCGCTGATGGGCCGCCTCGTCCAGGAAGGTCTCGCAATCCTGATGATCTCCTCCGAGCTCCCGGAGGTCCTCGGCATGAGCGACCGGATCCTGGTGATGCGCGGCGGCCGCCTCGTCGCCACCTTCGACCGCGCCGAGGCGACGCCCGAGAGCGTCGGCGCCGCGATGGCCGGCGCCAGCCTCGCGGGGGAAGCCGCATGACGGGCGCCGCCGATCCGGCGCGCCGCGCCCGCCCCTCCGCGCTCGCCCGCTTCGTCTCGGCCTACGGACAGGAGATCGTCATCGCCTGCGCCATTGTCGGGCTCTTCGTCGTGGTCTCCGCGATCAACCCGCGCTTCCTCGGCGCAAACAACCTCAACACCATCGTCTCGGGCAACGCCTATATCGCGGTGGCCGCCATCGGCATGTCGATGATCATCGTTACCGGCAACATCGACGTCTCGGTCGGCGCGCTGATCGGCGTTTTGGCGACGATCAGCGGAACGCTCGCGGTCTCCGGCTATCCGGTCTGGGTCGCCTGGATCGCGCCGCTGTTCATCGGCGCCGCGATCAACGGAGTCGTCGGCACGCTCGTCGCCTACGGCAGGCTCCCCTCGATCGTAGTTACCCTCGGGATGCTCTCGATCCTGCGCGGCGGCCTCGTCAGCTTCACCGGCGGTGCCTGGATCAACAACCTGCCGCCGGCCTTCCAGATCGCCCAGGCCCGCTGGTCCGGCATCCCCGCGCCGATCTGGTTCATGGTGATCCTGACGGTCGCGGCGTTCCTGTGGATGCGCCACACCGCCTTCGGCCGCTCGCTCTACGCCATCGGCGGCAACGCCGAGGCCGCCCGCGCCGCCGGGATCCCGGTCGAGCGCCGCATCGTTCAGGTCTTTATGATCCACGGCACCGTCGCCGGCATGGCAACGATGCTGTTCGCAACCCAGCTGCGGGTCATCCAGTCGACCGTGCCGCCGAACCTCGAGCTCACGGTCATCACCGCCTCGGTGATCGGCGGCGTCTCGATCCTCGGCGGCACCGGAACGGTGATCGGCTCGACGCTCGCCGCCGTCCTCTTCGCCGCGATCGGCTCGGCGATGATCTTCGTGAATGTCTCGGCCTATTGGCTGCGCGCCGTCATTGGGCTCCTAATCCTCGTGACGGTCCTCGTCGACATGGCGCGGCGCAACCGCGAGTTCCGGAGCGCCCGGTGATGACGCCGAGAAAGCTGTTCCGCCACGAGACGATCCTCGCGCTCTTCGTCGTCGTGGCCCTCTTCGTGCTCGACCGGCAGTCGGATCGCTTCTTCACCCTCGACAACCTTTTCAACCAAGGCCGGCTGATGACCGAGGTCGGCCTTATTGCGATCGCCATGACCTTCGTCATTGTCACCGGCGGCATCGACCTCTCCGTCGGCTCGATCCTCGGCCTGAGCGCGATCCTGCTCGGCGTGTTCTGGAAGAGCCTGGGGCTGCCGCTGCCGGCCGCTATTGGTCTCGCCCTCGTCGTCGGCACCCTCGCGGGGTTGCTGAACGGCCTCATCATCACCCGCTTCCGCGTGCCGCCGCTAATCGCCACGCTCGGCACGCTGGCGCTCTACCGCGGCATTGCCGAAGGCGTCTCGCAGGCCCGCTCGGTCCGCGGCTATCCCGATGGGTTCTACGTGCTCGGCCAAGGCGAGGTTTGGGGCGTGCCGACGCAGCTGTGGATCTTCGGCCTCGCCGCGGTCGTCGCGGCGGTCGTGCTCGGCTACACCACCTGGGGCCGGGCTACCTACGCCGTCGGCTCCAACGAGGTCGCCGCGCGTTTCTCCGGTCTCGGGGTCGACGGCACGAAGATCGCGATCTACGCGGCCTCCGGCTTCGCCGCCGCGACGGCCGCCGTCATCTTCGTCTCCCGCGTCTCGACCACCCGCTCCGACATGGGCACCGGCATCGAGCTCGACGCGATCACCGCGGTGGTGCTCGGCGGCACCTCGATCTTCGGCGGCCGCGGCACCGTCGTCGGCACCCTGCTCGGGCTCGTGCTGATCCAGGCGCTGAAGAACGGCCTGTCGCTCGCCGGCGTCAAGAGCGACGGCACCGTCGTGCTGATCGGGGCGGTGCTGATTCTGACGATCCTGGTCTCGAACCTCTTTCACCGGAACGCGAACCGGTGAAGACTGCAACCGCACCGGAGGGCACTCAGGATCTCCCGGGGCCAAAACATGGAGGAAAGACAATGCTGCGAACCTCACTGGCGGCGGTGGCCGCCCTGTCGCTCTCGACCGGGCTTGCAAGCGCCCAGTCCGCCTGGACCGGCGGCGACGATCTGCCGACCAGCCCGCTTGCCTGCGACGGCGCGGCCGCGGCCGCAGAAGCCAAGCCCTACGACGGCGGCGAGCCGACCGACGCGCCCGACCGGACCGGCAAGCCCATCTCAGTTGTCGACGTGCCGAAGCTGATCGGCATCGGCTATTTCGACGCGACCTCCAAGGGCATGTCCGAGGCGGCCGGCGAGATGGGCACGATTGAGGCGACCACCGACGGCCCGGTCGAGGCCAAGATAGACGATCAAATCACCGTGATCGACAACTACATCACCAAGGGCGTCGACGGCATCCTGTTCGCCGCCAACGATCCGGTGGCGATCGCGCCGGTGCTCAAGAAGGCGCTGGGCGCGGGCATCAACGTCGTCGGCTACGACGCCAACTCCGAGCCGGACGCGCGCCAGTGGTTCGTCAATCAGGCTGAGTTCAACGGCATCGGCAAGGCGATGATCGAGGCGATGGTCGCCGAGATCGGCGAGGACGGCGCCTTCGCCATCGTCACCTCGACCTTCACCACCCCGAACCAGGCGCGCTGGATCTCCGAGATGGAAGCCTATGCCGCGCAATGCCACCCGGAGATGACGTGGCTAGAGACGGTCGAAGCGCAGGAGGACAACATCCTGAGCTTCAATCAGGCCAACACGCTGATCAACAAATACGGCGACGAGCTCCAAGGCATCTTCGGCATGACATCGGTTGCGACCCCGGCCTCCGCCGACGCCGTGACCCAGGCCGGCCAGTGCGGCAACATCGCCGTCGTCGGGCTCGCCACGCCGAACGCGATGAAGCCCTATGTCGAGAGCGACTGCGTGAAGTCGGTGGTGCTCTGGAACCCGGTCGATCTCGGCTATGCCGCCGCCTACGTGCTGCGCGCCGCCGCCGACCAGACGCTGAAGCCCGGCGACACCTCGGTGGAGGCCAGCAGGCTCGGCGAGCTCCAGGTGATCAACGGCTCCGAGATCCTGCTCGGCGACCCGTTCATCTTCACCAAGGACAACATCGGCGACTTCGACTTCTGACGCCGAACCGCGCATCCGCCGCCGTCGCGCGGCGGATGCGCGGCACGCTTCGGGGCTCTCCGCAGTGCCTCCGCGAAATCTCCGATCACAGGTCTATGCCCATGACTGCGCCCGTGACACGCTCCCGATGACGGAGGAGTTCGATCACATCGTCGTCGGCGGCGGCTCCTCCGGCTGCACCGCCGCCGCGCGCCTCGTCAAGGACGGGGATCGCCGGGTGCTGCTGCTCGAGGCCGGGCACTCGCACCGCCACCCGCTGCTCGACATGCCGCCCGGCATCTTCAAGCTGATCGGCAGCAACAGCAAATACATGACCTACCACCACACGGTGCCGCAGGAGCATCTCGGCGGCCGGGTCCACGACATCCCCCAGGGCAACGTGCTCGGCGGCGGCTCGTCGGTGAACGCGCAGGTCTACATGCGCGGCCGGGCCTCGGACTACGACGAATGGGACGCGGTCCTGCGCGGCAACAACGAGGTCGCCTCCTGGGACTGGGCGAGCGTGCTCTCGCACTTCAAGCGCATCGAGGGCAACGAGCGCCTGCTCAACGACCTGCACGGCGGCGACGGTCCGCTGCTCGTCTCCGACCCCGGCCACATCGACGACGTCTCCCGCTGGTTCGTCCAGAGCGTCCAGGCGATGGGCGAGCCGCTCACCCACGACTTCAATGGCCCGACCCAGCGCGGCGCCGGCTTCTACCAGTTCATGAACCGCAAGGGCCGCCGCTCCTCCGCCGCCTATGCCTATGTCGAGCCGCTGAAGGACGATCCGCGCCTGACGGTCCGTCTGCGCGCCCGCGTCCGCAGGATCGAGATCGAGAACGGCCGCGCCACCGGCGTCACCTGGGCCGACGAGAAGGGCGCCGTCCACACCGCCCGCGCCCGCGCCGACATCGTGCTGGCCTCGGGCGCGCTGATTACCCCTAAGCTCCTGATGCTTTCGGGCATCGGCCCAGCAGACCGGCTCGGGGAGGCCGGCATTCCGGTCGTGATCGACGCTCCCGGCGTCGGGGAGAACCTGATCGACCACCCCGAGGTCCCGGTCATCTCGGTCGCCAACGGCCGCTACGGCTACTTTCGCCAGGGGGTCGGCTGGCGGATGCTGCTCAACGGTCTCCACTTCAAGCTCTTCGGCACCGGTCGCATCACCTCGACCGGCCTTGAGGCCGGCGCCTTCGTCAATCCGCTCGACCGCGACGGCGTGCCTTCGATCCAGGCCTTCTGCGTGCCGATCGTCTATCTCGACCGCGATCTCTCGAAGGTCTTCAAGGATACCTTCGGCGTCACGATCACCACCGTCGTCATCAAGCCGAAGTCGCGCGGTTATGTGCGCCTGCGCTCCGCCGATCCCGATGCGATGCCGCTGGTCTCGCCGCACCTGCTGAAGGATCCCGAGGACATGGCGACCATGATTGCCGGCCAGCGCTTCTACCGCGACGTGCTGCTCAGCGGCCCCCTCGGCAGGCGCATCGAGAAGGTCATCGCCCCCGAGGGCCCGGATCTCGGCGACGAG
>JBBQRM010000207.1:0-5752 GCA_038214855.1 Rhodobacterales bacterium
CGCCTGGTAGTGCAGCCCGCGCAGCGTGCCGGCCCTGGCCGAGAGGCTCTCGTTGTCCTGGACGAACCGCAGGTCGAGCCCCGCCTCGGCCATCCGCGCAGCACTCCAGGTCTCGCAGAAGAACCCGCGCGCGTCCCCGAACCGCCGCGGCGTCAGCACCTTCACATCGGGCAGGTCCGTGGCACGTATTTCCATGCGCCCCGCTTAGTCGAAGCCCCGGACCTGCGTCCAGCCTCTTTCGCGCCGGCACCGGGTGCCCGGAGCGCGCCAGCCGCGAAAAACGCCGATGTGAGCCGTGCCACGCTTGTGGATCCGCGCGAAACCGGTAATTTACCCTGAAACAAGAAAGAACCGAAGGCAGGCAAGATCATGGCAGGGTCGCGCGGGCGCGGCATCATAGCGGCGGCCCTGGTGGGCGGTGCGCTCTCAGCGGCAATGCCTGCCGCGGGGTTCGAACTCTTCGGCATCCGGCTGTGGGGCGAGCGGTCGGACGACGACGCGATCGAGATCATCGATCCGCTGCCCTACACCGTCGAATTCACCGTCGCAGGCGCCGAACGCGACCTCGAGCGGCGGCTGCAGCGGGCCTCGGCGCTCTGGAGCGACCGCGAAGAGCCCGCGTCGGGCAAGTCTGGCCTGCTGGCGAAATCCAGGGGCGACTACCGCCGCATCCTCGCCGCGCTCTACAATGCCGGCTACTACGGCGGCACGATCAGCATCGAGGCGGCCGGCCGCGAGGTGGCCGGGCTCACCCTCGCGGCCGACCTGCCCCCGACCGTGCCGATGCGGGTGAGGATCGATCCCGGTCCGGCCTTCGTCTTCGGCCGGACGGAGATCGTGAACCCGCCGCCCGACGTCGACACCGGGCCCGACGCGGTGGACGATCCCGAGACGGTGGGCTTTGTCGCCGGCGAGCCTGCGGAGGCACGCGCCGTCGGCCGGGCCTCGGCGCTCGCGATCGAGCAGTGGCGCCAGCTGAGCTTCGCCAAGGCCGAGGAGACGGACCGCGAGGTCATCGCCGACCACGCGACCGACCGGCTCGACGTGACGCTCACGCTCGAGCCGGGGCAGAAGGCGCGCTACGGGCCGGTCCGCGTCGGCGGCAGCCGGCGGATCGACGCGCCCTTCGTCGCCTTCATGGCCGATCTCGAACCCGGAGCGCCCTTCGACCCCGACGACCTCGAGGCGGCGCAGGAGCGGCTGTCGCGGCTTGGCGTGTTCCGCTCGATCCGCGTCGAGGAGGGCGAGACCATCGGCGCCGACGGGCTGTTGCCGATCGACGTGTCGGTCGAGGACCGCCGCCCGCGGACGGTGGGATTCGGCGCCACGATCTCGACCATCGACGGCGCGGGCCTCGAGGCCTACTGGCTGCACCGCAACCTGCTCGGGCGTGCCGAGCGGCTGCGCTTCGACGCCGGCGTCTCCGGCCTCGGCCGCTCGACCGATCCGGGCGACTACGACTACAAGCTCGGCGTCAGCTTCGTGAAGCCCGGCGTCTACACGCCCGACACGTCGTTCCTGTCGTCGCTGGTCGCCCAGCGGCTGAACTTCGACACCTACCGCGAGACCTCGCTCACCGGTCAGGTGGGCCTGTCGCAGCGCTTCGGCAGCAAGCTCAACGGCGATCTGATCCTCGAGGCGAGCAAGTCGCGGATCGAGGACGATTTCGGCACCCGCGACTTCTTCACGCTCGGTCCGCTGGTGCGGGCGGAATACGAGCGGCGCGACGATCCGCTGAACCCGACGCGGGGATACTACCTCGCGGCCGAGCTGCAGCCGTTCCACGAGTTCGAGTTCGGCAACACCGCCGCACGCGCGACGCTCGAGGGCCGCATCTACCGCGGCTTTGGCGAGGAGAACCGTTTCGTGCTCGCCGCCCGTGCCAAGGTCGGCAGCTACCAGGGCGCGCCGGTGGACGAGAGCCCGCCCGACCTGCTGTTCTTCTCCGGCGGCGGCGGGTCGGTCCGCGGCTACGAATACCGCTCGATCGGCATCCCCGGCACCGACGCCGACGGCGACGAGGTGGTCGTGGGCGGCCGCAGCCTCTTCGAGACCTCGGGCGAGCTGCGCTTCCGGCTGACCGAGCGCTTCGGCGCCGTGGGCTTCGTCGATGCCGGCCTCGTCTCGGCGGACCCGGGCCTCGCCGGCGACAACCAGCTGCAGATCGGCGCGGGCGCGGGATTGCGCTACTACACCGGGATCGGCGCCATCCGGGTCGATGTGGCGGCTCCGGTGAACCCGAGGGATCAGGATCCGGCGGTTGCGGTCTACATCGGCATAGGACAATCGTTTTGAGACGCCTCGCCGCCCTCGTCTGCGTGCTGTTTGTCGCGTCGCTCGCAGCCTTCGCCCAGACCGAGGTCCCGGAGGGCGAGGACGACAACGGCTTCATCATCAACCTCATCGAGGAGAAGCTCTCAGCCCCGGGGCGCGAGATCCGGCTGAGCGGCGTCTCCGGCGCGCTGTCGTCCGTGGCGAGCGTGGCGGAAATCACCGTCTCGGACGCCGACGGCGTATATTTCCGGATCGAGAACGCCGAGATCGACTGGAGCCGCAGGCAGCTCCTGCGCGGGCGCATCGATATCGAGCGGCTGGCGGCCGAGCGCATCGAATGGCTGCGCAAGCCCGGGCCGGTGGAGACGCCGCGCAAGCCGCCGCCGGCCGAGGCCCAGCCCTTCTCGCTGCCCGACCTGCCGGTGTCGGTGCGGATCGGGGAGCTCGACGTGGGCCGTCTGGTCCTTGACGAGCAGATATTCGGCCAGGCGGCGGAACTGGCGGTGAGCGGTTCGCTCAGCCTCGCGGACGGCGCGCTCGACACCGAGCTCGCCATCCGCCGGCTCGACGGGCCGGGGGGCGAGCTCACCCTCGCCGCGTCCTTCGCCAACGAGACGCGCGAGCTCGCCCTCGACCTGAAGCTGCAGGAACCGCAGGGCGGCATCGTCGCGGACCTGCTCAACATCGAGGGCGAGCCCGCGATCGACCTCAGCCTCGAGGGCGCCGGGCCGCTCGGCGACGTCACCTTCGACTTCGCGCTCGACGCGGACGGCGCGCGGATCGCCGGCGGCCAGGCGGTGCTCGACAGCACCGACGCCGGCCTCGCCTTCACCGCCGAGCTCGACGGCGGCATCGCGCCGCTGCTGCCGGCGCAGTATCGCGACTTCTTCCAGGGCACGAGTGCTGTGCGGGTGGCGGGCGTCAACAAGGACGGTGGCGGACTGAAGCTCGACACGATCGCGCTCGAAGGGGCCATGCTCGACCTCAACGGGTCGCTGGAGACCGGGTCGGACGGATTCCTGCGCAGCCTCTCGCTCACCGGCACCCTCGGCGACCAGGACGGCGACCCGGTGGTCCTGCCCGTGCCCGGCGCCTCGACGCGGCTCCAGTCGGCGCGGCTGAGCTTGAGCTACGGCGACGCCGAGCGCTGGACCGGCGAGGTCGCGCTCGACCGTCTGGAGGCCGGCGACATCACCGTCGAGGACCTGACGCTCGACCTCGGCGGCCTCGCGCGCAACCTCGAGACCCCCGAGACGCGCATGGTCACGATCAACGTCGAGGGCCTCGCCACCGGTATCTCGGCCGCCGACCCCGACGTCGCCGCGGCCCTCGGCGACCGGATCGACCTCTTCGTCGATGCGGTGATCCCGCCCCAGTCGCCGGTCGAGCTCAACCAGTTCCAGATCAGCGGCAACGGGCTGTCGGTCTTCACCGCGGGCTCGCTCCGGGACTGGGTCTACACCGGGCGCAACGTCATCCGTATCGCCGAGCTCGCCCCCTTCTCTGGCCTCGCCGGCCGCGACCTCGGCGGCGGTCTCGACGTCGAGGCCGCCGGCAGCGTCAGCCCGCTCAGCGGCGGGTTCGACCTCACCTTCGACGGCACCGCCACCGATCTGGCCATAGGCGATACGCGGCTCGACCGCCTGCTCGCGGGGCAGACCGAGCTCGCGGGGCGCGTCGTGCGCGACGAGACCGGCTTTCGCACCGACGGGCTGAGGCTCGACAACCCCCAGCTCGACTTCGCCTCGACCGGGGTGATCTCGAGCACGCGCACCGACATCGGCTTCGAGGCGGCCCTCGCCGACCTGTCGCTGATCGACCCGCGGCTCGAAGGCGCCCTCACCGCCACCGGCAGCGCGACCGGCTCGGGCGGGGCCAACGCCGTGAGCCTCACCGCCGAGGTCCCGCAGGGCCGCGTGCTGGAGCGCGAGCTCGCGGCGCTCCAGCTCGGCTTCGACGGCACGGTCAACCGCGGTAACGTCGCGGGCAGCCTCAGCGGCACCGGCCGGCTCGACGACCTGGGGCTGGCGCTCGACGGCGATCTCCTGGTCGCAGGCGAGCTGCGCCGGATCGAAGACCTGACGCTCGAGGTCGGCCCGAACACGCTTACCGGCAGCGTCGAGCGCCGCGGCACGGCGCCGATTGTGGGCGAGCTCGCGCTCGACGCCCCCGACGTAGCCCCGCTCGCAGCCCTCGCGCTCACCGAAGCCTCGGGCGCGCTCGACGCGAACGTCGCGCTGAGCGCCGGCGCGGATGGCCAGGCGGTGGCGCTGACCGGCACCGCGCGCGACCTCGCACTCGGTGGCACCCGCATCGCGGCGCTCGACGTCGATGCGCGGGTCTCCGACGCCTTCGGCGTGCCGCTCGTCGAGGGCGATCTCGAGGCGAGCGACCTGGTGCTCGGCGGGATCGCCGTCGAGACGCTGAGCGCCGAGGCGCGCCAGACCGCGGCCGAGCGCATGGACTTCTCCGCCGAGAGCCGCCTCGCGATCGGCACCGAAGTGGCGCTCGAAGGCGAGCTCGCCCGCCTCGAGGACGGCTTCGCCGCGACGCTCGACGCGCTGAGCCTCACGCAGGACGGCATCGACGCGCGCCTGACCGCACCCGCCACCGTCACGCTCCAGAGCGGCGCGATCACCTTGACGCCGCTGGAACTCGATCTCGGCTCGGGCAGCCTGACGGCGGAAGGACGGCTCGACGACGCCTTCGACCTCGACGTCGAACTCCGGGACGTGCCGCTCGATCTGGCGAACGCGATCAAGCCCGATCTCGCGCTCGCCGGCACCGTCAGCGGCACCGCGGCGGTGACCGGGCCGCGCGGCTCCCCGGACGTGCGCTTCGATCTCGCCGCGACCGACCTCGCCGCCGCGGCGACCCGCAACGCCGGCCTGCCGCCGATCTCGATCGAGGCCACCGGCACGACCGAGGACGGCCGCCTCGCCTTTCAGGCCGACGTCGCCTCCGGCAACGGCCTCGCCGCGCGCGCGAGCGGTGAGGTGCCTCTCGGCGCGGGCCCGCTCGACGTCGAGGCCTCGCTGCAATCGTTTCCGCTGGCGCTGATCGACCCGCTCGCCGGCGACCGCGGCCTGAGCGGCGCGCTGACCGGCACGGCCGAGGTGGGCGGCACGCTCGCCGAGCCGCAGGTCCGCTTCGACCTGCGCGGCGCGGACGTCTCGGCGCAGGTGCTGCGCGAGAACGGCGTGGCCGCGGTGGACCTCACCGCCGAGGGCGACTTCGCCGACGGCGCGGTCACGCTCGAGGCGGCGACGCTCACCAACCCCGACGGCCTCGACCTCTCGGCCTCCGGGCAGGTGCCGCTGAGCGGCAATGGGCTCGATGTGAGCGTCGACGGCACCGTGCCGCTGAGGCTCGCCAACGCGGTGCTCGCGGAGCGCGACGCCCAGGCCTCGGGTCTCGTGCGCATCGATGCACGCGTGACCGGCGCGCTCGCCGACCCCTCCGTCGCCGGCGGCGTCAG
>JBBQRM010000208.1:0-5728 GCA_038214855.1 Rhodobacterales bacterium
TCGGTGGCGTAGAACTGGTCGAGCGGGAAGCGCAGCAGCCAGCGGTTGGCGTCGAAGCTCGCGAAGAAGCCGCGGCCGACGCGCGGATCGAGATAGGGGCCGACGCGCTTGAAGCGCTGTGCTGTGTGCGACCAGGCGACGTCGTTGAAATCCCCCATCGTCACCACCGGCATGTGGGCCTCGCGGGCGAAGCGCGCGGCATAGAGGATCTGCGCGTCGCGCTCGTCGCTGTCCTCGCCGGGGACCGGCGGCTGGGGATGCAGGCCGATGAAGCGGAAATGCGCGCCGTTCGGCGCTATGAGCTCGGCGAAGAGCGCGGGCGTCTCGTCCTCGGTCAGATGCACGGTGCGCGCCTCGCGCACCTCGAGCCGCGTGGCGAAGACCATGCCGTAGTAATCGTCGCGCGGCTCGCGCACCACATGGGGATATTTCGCCAGCACCGGCTCGAGCGCCTCGAGCCAGTCCCGGTCGGTCTCCATGAACAGCACCACGTCGGGATCGGTGCGCTCGACCATCGCGCGCATGTCGGCGTGGCGGGTGTTCTCCATCAGCACGTTGCTCGACAGCAGCGTGATCGCGTCCGGCGCGTCGGGCGCGAGCTGCATCTCGATCCGCGCGAGCGGCGTGTAGGGAAAGATCCGCCAGCCGTGGTAGAGCGCGCAGGCGAGCGTCACCGCGATCACCCCGATCTGCAAGGGGCCGGAGAGAAAGAGCGCGAGGGCGGCCACGACGAGGGCGGCCACGGCGATCTGGGTGCGCGGGAAGTCCCACATCCGCACCCACCAGCGCTTGGAGCCCGCGAGCGGCAGCAGCGTCACCGCGGCGACGATCGCCGCGGCGAGGATGAGTGCCGTGCGCAGCAGTGTCTCGATCGCCATGGTCCCTTCCCGTCCGGCCCGCGGGAACAATCCCGCGCGGCCGGCCCCGTTCCCGGTCCGCCGACGCGGCTTAGCAGCTTTCGCGGCGGACCGGTATCGCCATGGGCGGGCTTCGTTAAAGCGTCACCGCACCGCGGCTCAGGCGGCCTTTTCGGCGTCGAGGAACGGATAGTCGGTGTAGCCCGTGCTGTCGCCGCCGTAGAAGGTCTCAGGGTCGGGGGTGTTGAGCGGCGCATCCTGCGCCAGGCGCTCGGCGAGGTCGGGGTTGGCGATATAGGGCCGCCCGAAGGCCACCAGATCCGCGGTGCCGCTCTCGACCGCCTCGATCGCCATCTGCCGGTCGTAGCCGTTGTTGGCCATGTAGACGCCGTCCCAGCGCGCGCGCAGCGCCGCGAGCTCGGCCTCGTGGTCGCGCGGCCCGCCGGTCTGGCCCTCGACGAGGTGCAGATAGGCGAGCCCCATGCCGTTCAGCCGGTCGATCGCCGCCCCGAAGGTGGTCATCGGATCGCTGTCGGTCAGATCGCCCGCGTTCGAGAACGGGCTGAGCCGCACGCCGACGCGGTCCGCGCCCCAGACGCCCGCGACCGCCTCGACCACTTCGCCGAGCAGCCGCACCCGGTTCTCTACCGGACCGCCGTAGGCGTCGGTGCGCTTGTTGGCGCCGTCGCGCAGGAACTGGTCGAGCAGATAGCCGTTCGCGGCATGGACCTCGACGCCGTCGAAGCCCGCCGTGCGGGCGTTCTTCGCGGCCTGGACGTAATCGGCGATCAGCCGCGGGATCTCGGCGGTCTCGAGCGCGCGGGGCGCGGAGGTGGGCACGAAGCCCTCGCCGTCGAAGGTCTTGGCGTCGGCCGTGACCGCCGAGGGGGCGACCGGCGCCTGGCCGTCCGGCTGCAGCGAGCTGTGCGAGATGCGCCCGACGTGCCAGAGCTGGAGCACGATCCTGCCGCCCCTGGCGTGCACCGCCTGCGTCACCGCCTTCCAGCCCGCGATCTGCGCGTCGCTGTGGATGCCGGGGGTCCAGGCGTAGCCCTTGCCCTCGGGGGTGATCTGCGTCGCCTCGGTGACGATGAGGCCGGCACCGGCGCGCTGCGCGTAGTATTCCGCGTGCATCGCCACGGGGGCGTCGTCCTCGGCCCGGGCGCGGTTGCGCGTCAGCGGCGCCATCACCACGCGGTTGGCGAGATCGAGCGCGCCGGCGCGCAGGGGGGTGAAGAGCTTGGGGGTCATGGGGGTCTTCCTCTGGTTTCGGGTTCTGTGTTTCGGGACCGTTCGGTCCACAATTAGCCGTCCCAACGCCGGGACGGGGCGGGAGTTCCGTTCAGGGATGCATCAGGGCATCGGCCTGGGCGAGGGTGGCGGTGATGCGCTCGGGCGGCATCCCGGCCTTGCGCAGCGTCAGCGTGCCGAGCGCGAGGGCCGCGAGCGCACGAGCCCGGTCCGCGGCTTCCTGCGGCGCCGCGGGCGCGAGGGTTCGCGCGATCAGCGCCTCGATCGCCTCGAGATGCCGCCGCCCGAGGGCTGCGATCTCGGGGTCGTGGGGGGCGAGCTCGGTGATGCAGTTGGTCAGCAGGCAGCCGCGCGGCCCGCCCTGCGGGTCGGCGATGGCCTCGAGCAGGGTGCGGATCCGCGCCTGGGGACCCGCTTCGGCCGCCTCGGCCCGCGCGGCGAGGGCTGTGAGCGCGATGGCGGAATAGCGCTCGAGCGCTGCGACGAGCACGCCGTGCTTCGAGCCGAAGCAGGCATAGAAGCTCGAGCGGCTGATCCCCATCGCCTGCGTCAGCGCCTCGAGCGAGGTCGCCTCATAGCCCTGCCGCCAGAAGAGCTGCAGGCCCGCGTCGAGCGCGCGCTCCGCATCGAAGCCGCGCGGGCGGCCGGGGCAGGCGGGGGGTTCGGCATGGAGGTCGGGAGCGGTCATTCTCCCGATATGGACCGGTCGGTCCGGAAAGCAAGCATCGCGTCACGGGCTCGCGAGCGTCGGCCTCGGAACGACCAAGGACATCGCCCACCGTCTGATGGCGGAAGGCTTGCAAAGGCCGAGCTGGCGGAGATCAGGCGTTTCTCGATCGAGCGCTGCGGCCGCGACGTGGCGGTCCGCTATCTCGAGGAGGTGAGGCGCCGCCGCCGTCGATCCCGACCGGCTCGTCTATCGGGTCAGGCGGGTGCGATCCCACTACCTGAGAGGCATCTTCCCGGACCGGGCGCGCGCGAGGACTGATCTGCGCCGTCACGACCGCTCGGCGGTTGTCGCGCAGATCGGCCGCTCAACGGTTGTCGCGGACGTTGTAGTAGATCAGCATCAATACACCCCAGCCCAGCACCAGGAAGAGCGCGATCAGGCCCGAGATCAGCGCGCGGCGGGGATAGAGGGCGCTCTGGGCCAGCGTCGGCTGGATGTGGGGCGCGAGATAGCGCGACTGCCGCCGCGCCTCGGCGCGGGCCCCGGCGAGCCCGCCGAGCGCCTGGGTATAGGCGGTGTTGGCGAATTCCAGATCGACCAGCAGCTCCTCGTAGGCGCCGACCATGTCGGGCAGCGAGCCCGCGGCCCCGTCGGCGTCGAGCGAGTTGCGCTCCTCCTCGATGCGCGCGGTGATCGCCTCGATCCGCCGGTCGCCCTGGATCACCCGCTGGTCGGTGCTGTCGGCGAAGGACAGGAGCACGTCGCGGTCGACCAGCGCCTGGGCGAGCTCGGTCTGCAGCGCGTTCAGGAGCCCCATCTGGCCGGCGACGTCGGCGGAGGGGTCGACGATGCGGTTCGCGCGGCGGAAGTCGGCCAGCCGCTGGCGCACCGCGCGCAAGGCCGCCTCGGCCTCGGCGAGCTCGTCGCGGGCGAAGCGGATCGCGTCGCCGCGCGCCTGTTCGGACAGGCGGTTCACCAGCGCGCTGGAATGCGCCAGGATCGCGCGCGCGATCGCCTGCGCGGCCTCCGGGTCGAAGGCGTTGGCGCGGACCTGGATGATGCCGGCGGTCCCCTCGAAGCTCACGTCGACCATCCGGTTCCACTGCGCGTGCAGCGCCTCGATCGAGGCATCCTCCTCGCCGAGGGTGAACACCGGGTCGCCTTCGGCGGCGTTGTAGAGCGCGCGCAGGTCGAGGTCGGCGTCGATCTCCTCGACGATCTTCTGGCTGCGGATGAACTCGAAGAGGATGTCGGTGTCCGACGCGGTGCCGCCGCCGATCTGGGTGATGGCGCCGAGCAGCCCCGCGGCCGCCGATCCCATCTCCTCGGAGCGGATCGAGAAGGCGACGTTGGAATGATACTGGTCGGCGGCGCGGGTGTAGAGATAGGTGACGCAGGCCGCGAGCGGCACCAGGACCAGCAACAGGAAGCTCGCGATCACCCCGTAATGCCGCGCCCTGAGCCGCGCGGTGCCGACCTCGGGGGCCGGAGCCACGGCCGGGGCGGGTGCAGGGGCCGCTTCGCGCTCGGCCTTGCGCGCGGCCGCCACCGCATGCGCCTCCGCGCGCCGCGCCTGGCGCCGGGCGCGGCGCTGGACCAGGGCCGCCGCGTGCAGGGCCGCGATCTCGGCAGGATCGCGATCCACCGCGGCCGGGCCGGGCTCCGCCGGTGCGAGGTCCGGTTCGGCTTCGGGTTCGGGTTCGGCCCTGGGCTCGGCTTCTCTTTCGGGGCGCCCCGCGACGGCATAGAGATCGGGCCGCGGCTCGGTGCGGGGATCCGGTCGCGGATCGGGGATCGCGGCGGCGCGGCCGTCCTTGCCGGTCATCGCCGTCCTCGGGTCGTGTCGGGCCTTGCGGTCATGAGGACCTCGGATCGGTCTCGGGCGGGCGCCCGCTTGTCAGGGCATGGGCGCGAGGTTTACTCCTTGGCCCCGGCGAAAGCAAACCGGCCGGAGGCGGGGGCGCACGTCCTGGCCCGAGCGAGGACCCATGGACACACTTCCGATCCCGGGCCCGATCCCGGGCCCGCCGAGAAAACTGCCCGCGCAGCGGCTGCGCGTGCTCTTCGCGCTGATGGTGCGCGAGATGGGCACGCGCTTCGGCCGCTCGACGGGGGGCTATCTGTGGGCGGTGGCCGAGCCGCTCGGGGGGATCCTGCTGCTCTCGGTCGCGTTCAGCCTGGCGTTGCGCTCGCCGCCGCTGGGGACGAGCTTCATCCTGTTCTACGCCAGCGGCATGATGCCGTTCACGATGTTCAATTCGCTCTCGCGCGGCGTCGGCGGGGCGATCGGCTCCAACCGCGGGCTGCTCACCTATCCGGTGGTCGGCACGCTCGATGCGGTGCTGGCGACGGCGGCGCTGAACTTCCTGACCGTGGGCGTGGTGGCGACGCTGCTGTTTACCGGCATCGTGGTCGCGCTCGGCCTGCACGTGAACCTCGCCCTCGGCCTGGTGGCGGAGGCCTTCGGGCTCGCGGCGCTGCTCGGGCTCGGGGTGGGGACGCTCAACTGCGTGCTCTTCGGCTTCTTTCCGACCTGGAAGAACGTCTGGTCGGTGCTGACGCGGCCGCTGTTCATCATCTCGGGGATCTTCTTCACCTACGAGAGCGTGCCGGCGAATTTCCAGCACGTGCTGTGGTGGAACCCGCTCGTGCACGTGATCGGGCTGGCCCGCGCCGGCTTCTACGGCTCCTACGACCCGCAGTTCGTCTCCTACCCCTACGTGCTCGGCATCGGGCTCGGCACCTTCGTCGTGGGCGCCTATCTCCTGCGCCGGCATGCGAGTGCGCTGACCGAACGATGAGGGCGGGCCGGTGAGCGCGCGGCAATGAACGCGCGGCCCGCCGTCTCGGTGATTACGCCGGTCTGGAACGCGGCCGGCACGCTGGCTCAGACCATAGAATCGGTGCAGGCCCAGAGCCTCCCCGACTGGGAGATGCTCATCGTCGATGA
>JBBQRM010000209.1:0-5704 GCA_038214855.1 Rhodobacterales bacterium
TTCCCAGGCGGGGCCGAGCTCGTCCGGCGTTACGGCGACCGGCGAGAAGGCCGAGGCGGGCGTGGACTGGAAGAAGCCGAAGCCCTTGCCGAGCTCGGCCGGCACGAGGCCGCGCAGGCTCACGTCGTTCGCGAGCATCACCAGCCGCACCGAGGCGAGCCCCGCCGCGCGGTCCGCGCCCATCGCGACGTCGCCCAGGATCACCGCGACCTCGGCTTCCAGGTCGATCCCCCAGGCTGCGTCCGTCATGCAGACAGGCTGGCGCGGATCGAGGAACCCGTCCGAGCCGCCCTGATAGATCAGCGGGTCGGTCCAGAATTCCGCCGGCATCTCGGCGCCGCGCGCCCGGCGCACCAGCTCGACATGGTTCACATAGGCAGAGCCGTCGGCCCATTGATAGGCGCGCGGCAGCGGCGAGCGCGCCTCGCGCTCGTGGAAGCGCTCGGTCGGCTGGCCGCCGCTCTCGACGCCCTTGGCGATCACCTCGAGCTCGGGCGCGAGCCGCTCCCACTCGTCGAGAGCTGCCTGGAGCGTGGGCGCCACGTGGCGGGCGTCCGAGCAGCGGGTGACGTCGCGGCTGACGACCACAAGCCTGCCGTCGCGGCTGCCGTCGCGCAGGGTGGCGAGCTTCATCGTGCGGGGCTCGCGGGCAAGCCGGTCACGCGGGCCAGAGCGTGGAGAGGGGGAAGGTGAGCGCCTCGAACGGCGGCATGTGGACCTCGTCGTCCTCGCCGGGTGGGGCGATCAGCACCCAAGCACCGTCGCGCTGGGCGAAGGCTTCGGGCGTTCCCTTGCGCGGATCGACGAGCCGCGGGTGGAAGACCTCCCCGCGGACGTTTAGGCCCCGCTTCTCGACTTTCGGTGCGTGCGCGTTCACGGATGGTGCCTCGCTCCCTTGCCTTCGGGCAGCATAGCGGCGCGGGGCGGGCGCGTCATCCATGGATCGCGCTATTCCGGGCCTTGCTGGGCCGTGCTTGCCGGAGCGGGAGGCGGTTCGTATGGTCGCGTGAGAAACGGGTCGAACCCGCGTCCGGGGCCTGCGATGTCGGTCATCCTCTTCGACTACTGGCGATCCTCTGCGGCTTACCGTGTACGTATCGGGCTGAACCTGCTCGGGATCGGCTATGTCGCGGTGCCGGTCGATCTGGTGGCGGGAGAGCACCGGCAGGCGGAGAACCTGGCGCGGCATCCGCAGGGGCTGGTGCCGACGCTGGAGATCGACGGGCTCACGCTCACGCAATCGCTGGCGATCCTGGCCTATCTGGACGAGACGCGGGGGGCGGGCTGGCTGCCGCGGGAGGCGGCGGGGCGGGCGCGGGTTCGGGGCATCGCCTATGCGATTACGATGGACATCCATCCGGTGTGCAATCTCTCGGTCGCGCGGACGGCGGTCGCGAGCGGGGGGATCACGATGGAGGAATGGATGCATGCCTTCATCCCCGAGGGGCTCGCCGCGGTGGAGCGGCGGCTGGAGGCGCCTAAGACGGGGCGGTTCGCGCATGGGGACACGGTCGGGCTCGCGGACATCTGTCTGCTGCCGCAAGTCTACAACGCCCGGCGCTGGGGGGTGGACCTCGGGCCGATGCCGCGGATCCGGGCGATCGAGGCGGAATGCCTGGCGGTGCCTGCCTTTGCCGCCGCGCATCCCGATGCGGTCAGGCCCGACGCGTGAGCGGTGTTGCACGGTGTTGCACCGTGCAACATGCACGCGCCCGTTAAAAACATTCAATAAATTTGCGCTTTTTACTTCTTGTTAAGGAAGTCCTCGCGGGGCCGCGGACAAAGGATCGCCGCCGTCCCGGAACCGGAGACGGCGGCGAAGAGGTGGCGGCGCGCCGGGCAGTCGGCTGTGCCCCCGTCGGCAGGTCGGGGGCGGCACCGCGGGCAAGTCCGCGAAACTCAGGCGAAGACCGGCAGGACCAGCGCACCGACGATGCCGGCGCAGAGGCCGAGGAGGCCGAGAACCTCGCTGGCCGCCTTGCGGCGGTCGGCGCGCAGGATGTCGACGATGTCCCTCAGCATGATCCGCCCTCCGATGTTCACCTTAAGTTCTCACGAGTTCCGCGTTGCGTCAAGCGATTCGCGAACACAAGAAGAACAGAAGCGCGTCAGCCGACGCCAAGGAGCGCGAGCGCCCGGTCGCGTTCCATCAGGTGGAGGAGCGTGCGGATCGCAAGGCCGCGCGGCCCCTCCAGGCCCGGATCCTGCGACAGGGCGAGGCGCGCGTCGTCATGGGCGGTGCGCAGCAGGTCGGGCTGGGTCTCGGCATCGGCGATGCGGAAGCGCGGCAGGCCGGATTGCTGGACGCCGAGCAGGTCGCCGGCACCGCGCAGCGCCAGGTCCTCCTCGGCGATGAGAAAGCCGTCCTCGGTCGCGCGCAGCACCTCGAGGCGCGCCCGCGCCGTGGCCCCGAGCGGCGGGTTGTAGACGAGCAGGCAGGTCGAGGCTTCCGCGCCCCGGCCGACGCGGCCGCGGAGCTGGTGGAGCTGGGCGAGGCCGAAGTGCTGGGCGGCCTCGATCACCATGATCGAGGCGGCGGGCACGTCGACGCCGACCTCGATCACGGTCGTGGCGATCAGCAGTCGCGTGCGGCCGGCGACGAAATCGGCCATCGCCGCGTCCTTGAGCGCGGGCGGGAGCTGGCCGTGGACGAGGCCGGCGATGCCGTCGCCCAGCGCAAGGGTCAGGCTGCGAAAGCGCTCTTCGGCGGCGGTCATCTCGGCGACCTCGGATTCCTCGACCAGCGGGCAGACCCAGTAGGCCTGCCGCCCGGCCTCCAGGGCGCGGCGCAGGCGCTCGACGATCTCGTCCATGCGGGAGGCGGAGACGAGCACCGTCTCGACCGGAGTGCGGCCGGGGGGCTTCTCGTCGAGCACCGAGACATCCATGTCGCCGTAATGCGCGAGGCTGAGGCTGCGCGGGATCGGCGTGGCGGTCATCACCAGTACGTCGGGCGCGCGGCCCTTGGCGCCGAGTTCCATGCGCTGGCGGACGCCGAAGCGGTGCTGCTCGTCGATGACGGCGAGGCGCAGGTCGGCGAAGGCGACGTCGGCCTGGAAGAGCGCATGGGTGCCAACGAGGATCGAGATGCGTCCCGCGGCGAGATCGGCGAGCTTCGTCGCGCGCTCGGTGCCGCGGTCGCGGCCGGTCAGGAGCTCCAGCCGGACGCCGGCCGCCTCGGCGAGGGGGCGGAGCGAGGCGAGA
This sequence comes from Rhodobacterales bacterium, assembly GCA_038214855.1. Taxonomy (GTDB): domain Bacteria; phylum Pseudomonadota; class Alphaproteobacteria; order Rhodobacterales; family Rhodobacteraceae; genus Amaricoccus. Next base: position 3,205 of record JBBQRM010000209.1, read on the forward strand.
TGCTGGCGGGCGAGGATTTCGGTGGGTGCCATCAGCGCCGCCTGGCCGCCTGCCTCGACTGCGGTCAGCATCGCGAGAAAGGCGACCAGCGTCTTGCCGGCGCCGACGTCGCCCTGGAGCAGCCGGTTCATCCGGGCGTCGCTGGCCATGTCCGCGGCGATCTCGGCTGTGGCCCGCGTCTGCGCGCCGGTCGGGCGGTAGGGGAGTGCCGCGAGCACCGCGTCGCGCAGGTGGCCGTCGCCTCGGGTGGCGAAGCCCTTGCGGCGGCGGGTGCGGGCGCGGGCGAGCGCCAGCGTCAGCTGATGCGCGAAGAGCTCGTCGTAGGCGAGGCGGGCGCGGGCGGGGGCGTCGGCCGCGAGATCGGCGGGGCCGGTGGGAGCGTGGGCGGCGCGCAGGGCCTCGTGCCAGTCAGGCCAGCGGCGGGCGGACTTGAGGCTGGGCTCGATCCATTCCGGCAGGGGGCGGATGCGGGCGAGGGCTTCGACTGCGGCGCGTGCGATGGTGCGCTGGGTGATGCCTTCGGTCAGCGGGTAGACCGGCTCGAACTCGGGCAGCTCGGCGGCCTCGCTCGGGCGCAGGACGTGGTCGGGATGGACCATCTGGGCGATGCCATCGAAGAGCTCGACCCGGCCGGAGACCATGCGCCGGGCGCCCGCGGGCAGCGTCGCGCGCAGCCAGTCGGGGCGGGGGTGGAAGTAGACGAGCTGGAACTCGGTCAGCGCGTCGCGGACATGGATGCGGTAGGGGCGGCCGCGCTGGACGGGGGGGACATGGAGGCCCACCTCGACCTCGACGGTGACGACCCCCGGCAGCGACGCCTCGCGGATCGAGGCGCGCGGGCGGCGGTCGACGGTGCCGGTGGGCAGCGTGAAGAGCAGGTCCACGGGCCGGGCGACCTGCATCCGCTCGAAGGCGCGCGCGGTCTTGGGGCCGACCCCGTCGAGGGCGGTCAGCTCGGCGAAGAGCGGGAAGAGGATCTCGGGGCGCGAGCTCATGGGCCGCATCCGAGGCGAAGGAGCGATGCGGAGGGAGGACGGCTGTCACGGGCTTTCACAGTGAAAGGTGCGGATGGCCATTGAAAACGTTGAGTAATTTCTTGCATTTTTACGTCTCGTTCACACTTTCCGCACCCGCCGGGTTCGGTCCGAAGGCCGTTGCAGGGGTCGGTTTGTCCGTCACCGCGCGAGGGCGAGCCAGTCGTCTTCGGTCAGGATCGTGAGGCCGAGCTCGCGGGCGCGCTTCTCCTTGGAGCCGGCGCCGGGGCCGGCGACGACGTAGTCGGTGCGCGCGGAGACCGAGCCCGCGACCTTGGCGCCCAGCGCCTCGGCGCGCGCCTTGGCCTCGGCGCGGGTCATGCGCTCGAGTGTGCCGGTGAAGACGACGGTCCTGCCGGCGATGGGGCTGCCGGAGGCGTCGGGGGCGGCGACGTCCTCGATGCTCAGATGCGCGACCAGCCGGCCGATGGCGGCGCGGGCGGCGGGTTCGTGGAAGTAGTCCACCAGTGCTCCGGCGAGGATGGGGCCTATGCCGTCGATGGCGTCGAGTTCCTCCCATTCCGGCCCCTCGTGGTCGCGGGCGGCTTCCATCGAGTCGCGGAAGCGCGTCCAGGTACCGTAGTGGCGGGCGAGGAGCCGGGCGGAGGTCTCGCCGACATGGCGGATGCCGAGGCCGAAGATCAGGCGGTCGAGCGGGATGGTGCGGCGCTCGGCGATGGCGCGGAAGAGGTTCGAGGCGGAGCGCTCGCCCCAGCCGTCGCGGGCGCGCAGCGCGTCGCCGTGGCGGGCCTCAAGCGTGAAGATGTCGGCGGGCTCGGCGATCCAGCCCTCGGCGAAGAAGGCTTCGACCTGCTTGGCGCCGAGGCCCTCGATGTCGAAGGCGTCGCGGGAGACGAAGTGCCGGAGCTTCTCGACCGCCTGCGCCGGGCAGATCAGCCCGCCGGTGCAGCGGCGTACCGCCTCGCCGGGCTCGCGCACGGCGTCGGAGCCGCATTCTGGGCATTTGTCGGGAAAGACGTACGGCACCGCGTCCGGCGGGCGGCGCGAGAGATCGACGTCGGCGATTTTGGGGATGACGTCGCCGGCGCGGTAGACGGTGACCCAGTCGCCGACGCGGATGTCGCGGCCGCCCCGGATCGGGGCACCCGCGCTGTCGCGCCCGGCGATGTAGTCGGCGTTGTGCAGCGTCGCGTTCGAGACGACGACGCCGCCGACGGTGACGGGCGTCAGGCGCGCGACCGGAGAGAGCGCGCCGGTGCGGCCGACCTGGATCTCGATCGCCTCGAGCCGGGTGGTGGCGGTCTCGGCGGGGAACTTGTGGGCGATGGCCCAGCGCGGGGTGGTGGCGCGGAAGCCGAGGCGGGCCTGCAGGTCGAGCCGGTCGAGCTTGTAGACGACGCCGTCGATATCGTAGTCGAGACGCGCCCGCTCGGCCTCGACAGCACGATAAAATTCCAGCATCGCGTTGAGCGTGCGGGCGACCTGCGCCATCGGATTGACGGGGA
>JBBQRM010000210.1:0-5694 GCA_038214855.1 Rhodobacterales bacterium
CGTAGGGCTCGAGCATCTCGTTCATCAGCTCCTTGCCCCCGCCCTCGTAGACGAAGTCGAGCATCTGCTGGGGGTCCGACCAGGCGCCGACCGGGTTCGCGATCAGCCCGAAACCCGCGTCCTTGCCGGCGAAATACGAGGTGTCGGTGACATGGCCGTCGAGGATGCCGCCGGCGATCGCGTCCTGCGTCTCCTGATGCTCGACGATCGAGCCGACCGGCAGCAGGTCGACCTGGACGCGGCCGTCGGTCTTCTCGGCCAGCGCCTTCGTCCAGTCCTGCTGCAGCTCGAAGTTCGGGTTGCCGGACGGGTCGCTCGACTGGAAGGTGAAGCTGTACTCCTGCGCCCCGGCCGCGCCCGCGAGCATCAGGGAAACGGCGGCGGCGGAACCGAGCCGCACAAAATGTCTGGTCATATTGGTATCTCCTCTCCAACGGGACCCCGGTCTTCGCCGGCTCCCTCTGGTCCGCAGGTTGCCGGAACCGCCCGCGGATGCAAGCCTCTTCCGGTCCCGGACCGGCACGACACCCCGATCCGGCCGCTTCCGCCTCAGCCCTTGACCATCGGATCGGTCAGCTTGCGATGCTCCTGGAGCGCGAAGCGGTCGGTCATGCCGGAGATGTAGTCCGCCACCACCCGCGCCCGCGCCGTACCTTCGGCCGCCGCGGCCGCGGCGTTCCAGCCGTCGGGCATCAGCTCGGGCGCCTCGACGAAGGTCCCGAACAGATCGCAGGTCACCGCGCGGGCCTTGCGCCGCATCCGCTGCACGCACCAGTGCCGGTACATCCGAACATGCAGGAACGCCCGGATCGGGCGCAGTTCGTCGAAGGTCGCCCCCGAGAAGCGGATTAGCGGTGCCCCCAGATGCCGCACCGCAGCGGCATCCGCCGGCGCGAATTCCGCGACCCGCGCTTGGCTCGTTGCCAGCACGTCCTCAACCATCAGCCCGAAGAACCGCCCCAGCGCCTCGTGCTGGCGCCGCGGGGCCGCGAGTCCCGGCCAGCGCGCATCGACCGCCGCGATGCACGGCCCGATCAGCGGCAGCGCGCGCAGGTCGTCGAGCGTGAACAGCCCCGCCCGCAGCCCGTCCGCGAGGTCGTGGTTGTTGTAGGCGATGTCGTCGGCGATGGCCGCTGCCTGCGCCTCCGCGCTCGCATGCGTGTCGAGCTCCAGGTCGTGCCGCGCCACGTATTCCGCCAGCGCGAACGGCACCTCGCCGGTCACCGGCCCGTTGTGCTTGGCGATCCCCTCCAGCGTCTCCCAGGTGAGGTTCAGCCCGTCGAACTCCGCGTAATGCGCCTCGAGCCGGGTGACGATACTGAGCGCCTGCGCGTTGTGGTCGAACCCGCCGTGCGGCGCCATGCACAGCTCAAGCGCGTCCTCGCCGGTATGCCCGAACGGCGGGTGCCCCAGATCGTGCGCCAGCGCCACTGCCTCGGCCAGCGCCTCGTTCAGCCCCAGCACGCGCGCGAGCGTCCGCGCCACTTGCGCCACCTCGATCGAATGCGTGAGCCGGGTGCGGTAGTAATCCCCCTCGTGCTCGACGAAGACCTGGGTCTTGTGCTTGAGCCTGCGGAACGCCGAGGAATGGATGATCCGGTCCCGGTCCCGCTCGAAATCGTTCCGGTGCCGCGACGACGCCTCCGGATGCAGCCGCCCCCGGCTCGCCTGCGGCAGGGTGGCAAAGGGCGCGGGTCGGGGTGTGTCCATCGCTCAAGGCCGTCTTGTGCGCGCCTCTGCCTGCGCCTACCTTCTCTCTAGCCGTTTCACGGAAGGCCCGATAGATGCAGCTCGCCCTCCCCCCCCGCGTCACCGAACGCGCCTTCGCGCGGCTCGCCGAGATCGCCGAGGGCGGCGCCTGCCTGCGCGTCGCCGTCGAGGGCGGCGGCTGCTCGGGATTCCAGTACGACATCCGCCTCGAGGACGCCCCCGCCGCGGACGACCTGGTGCTGGAAAAGGACGGCGCCCGCGTCCTGATCGACCCGGTGAGCCTGCCCTTTCTCGCCGGCGCCGAGATCGACTTCGCCGACGAGCTCATCGGCGCCCGCTACGTCGTCAACAACCCCAACGCCACCTCCTCCTGCGGCTGCGGCACCAGCTTCGCGATGTGAGCCCCGGCCCGGTTGAGGCCGGCGGAGGAGGCCGTACGCCTGCCGGAGGTTCCTCGCTGAGGCACGGCCTTCCCCCTCGCGCCCCCAGACGCGCAGGCCCGATCACGAGCAACCGGAAAGAGCCCCATGCCCCAGACCGACACCGTCAACCGTCGCCTGGTCCTCGGGGAGCGCCCCAGGGGGGCCCCGACCGAGGCCACCCTCCGGCTCGAGACCGCCGACATCCCCGCCCCGCAGGACGGCCAGATGCTGCTGCGCACCGAGTTCCTGTCGCTCGACCCCTACATGCGCGGCCGCATGAGCGACGCCTCCTCCTATGCCAAGCCGGTGGAGATCGGCGAGGTGATGGTCGGCGGCACCGTCGCGCATGTGGTGCGCTCCAGGCTCGACGGCTTCTCCGAAGGCGACCGGGTGCTCAGCTTCAACGGCTGGCAGGATTACGCGCTGTCGGAAGGCACCGGTGTGACGCCGCTCGGCCCCGACCTCCCGCATCCCTCCTGGGCGCTCGGCATCCTCGGCATGCCCGGCTTCACCGCCTGGGCCGGGCTCACCCAGATCGGGGCGCCGCAGCCGGGCGAGACGGTCGCCGTCGCCGCAGCCACCGGCCCGGTCGGGGCTACGGTCGGCCAGATCGGCAAGATCCTCGGCTGCCGCGTCGTCGGCATCGCCGGCGGGGCCGAGAAATGCGCCTATGCGGTGGACACGCTCGGCTTTAACGCCTGCATCGACCACAAGTCCGCGGACCTCGCCGAAGCCCTGGAGGCCGCCACGCCCGACGGCATCGACGTCTATTTCGAGAACGTCGGCGGCCGGGTCCTCGACGCGGTCCTGCCCCGGCTCAACACCGGCGCGCGGGTGCCGGTCTGCGGGTTGGTCTCGCAGTACAACGCCACCGCCCTGCCCGAGGGACCGGACCGGATGAACTGGCTGATGGGACGGATCCTGCGGCTGCAGCTCACTGTGCGCGGCTTCATCATCTTCAACGACTTCGGCCATCTCTACCCCGAGTTCGCCGAGACCATGGGCGCCTGGATCGAAGCCGGGAAGATCCACTACCGCGAAGAGATCATCGACGGGCTGGAACAGGCGCCGCGGGCCTTCATCGGCCTGCTGAACGGCGAGAACTTCGGCAAGCGCGTTATCCGCGTCGCCGGCACGGCGTGAGCCACCGCCACAGCAGGCGCGGGGCCGCGCGGACGCTGCCGACCTCGCACGACCGGCGGGGGAAAGAGTGACCCGTCTCGACACCGCGCCACGCTCCCCCTACACCTGACCCCCCGCCCCGGTCAGGAAGCCCGAGCCTCGTGACGCCCCAAGCCTTCATCGCCAGATGGCGCGCCGTCGAGCTCAAGGAACGCTCCGCCGCCCAGTCCCACTTCAACGACCTCTGCGCGCTGCTCGGCATCGAGCCGCCCGTCGCCGCCGACCCGACCGGCGCCTGGTTCGCCTTCGAGAAGGGCGCCTCCAAGACCTCCGGCGGCGAGGGCTGGGCCGACGTCTGGCGCAAGGGCTGCTTCGCCTGGGAATACAAGGGCCGCCACAGGGACCTCGGCGCCGCCTACCGCCAACTCCTGAACTACGCGACCGCGCTCGAGAACCCGCCGCTGCTCATCACCTCCGACATGGAGCGCATCGTCATCCACACCAACTGGACCAACACCGTCCAGAAGGTCCACACGCTCGCCCTCGACGACCTGCTCGACGCCACCCGGCGCGATCTCCTCCACGCCGCCTTCACCGACCCCGAGCGCCTGAAGCCCGCCCGCACCCGCCAGTCGCTGACCGAAGAGGCGGCCGGCCGCTTCTCCGCGCTCGCCCAGCGCCTCCGCGATCGCGGCCACGAGCCCCAGACGGTCGCGCATTTCGTCAACCGGCTGGTGTTCTGCATGTTCGCCGAGGACGTGCGCCTGCTGCCCGACAAGCTCTTCGAGCGCATGATCGGGCTCTCGCGCCCCGCCCCCGACAGCTTCGCCACCCATGCCGCCACCCTGTTCGCCGCGATGCGCGCAGGCGGCATGGTCGGCTTCGAGCGCGTCGAGTGGTTCAACGGCGGCCTCTTCGACGACGACACCGCCCTGCCGCTCGAGCGCGCCGACCTCGACGACCTGGCGGAGGCCGCCCGCCTCGACTGGTCCGCCATCGACCCCTCGATCCTCGGCACCCTGTTCGAGCGCGGCCTCGACCCCGCCAAGCGCAGCCAGCTCGGCGCCCACTACACCGACCGCGACAAGATCATGAAGATCGTGGGCCCGGTCGTCACCGACCCTTTGCTCGCCGAATGGGCCGGGACCCGGTCGCAGATCGAGGCAGCACTCGCCCGCGAGACCGCCGCGCGATCCCCCGCCGCCGCCACCCGCGCCCATAGGCAGGCGGTCGAGCTGCACGCGGCCTTTCTCGAACGCCTCAGGACCTTCCGCATCCTAGACCCCGCCTGCGGCTCCGGCAACTTCCTCTACCTCGCCCTGCGCGCGCTCAAGGACATCGAGCATCGCGTGAACCTCGACGCCGAAGCCCTCGGCCTGCCCCGCCCCTTCCCCGCGGTTGGTCCCGAATGCGTCCGCGGCATCGAGATCAACCCCTATGCCGCCGAGCTCGCCCGCGTCTCGGTCTGGATCGGCGAGATCCAGTGGATGCGCGCCAACGGCTTTGAGGCCGGCCGCAACCCCATCCTCCGCCCGCTGGACACCATCGAATGCCGCGACGCGCTGCTGAACCCGGATGGCACGCGGGCGGACTGGCCGGAGGCCGACGTTGTGATCGGCAACCCGCCATTTCTTGGGGGGCGCGGTATGAAGGGTGAATTGGGGGCGGAGTACGTTAGCAAGCTAAGAAGGGCATACTCGGTACCGGGAGCAGCCAACTTCGTACTGTTTTGGTTTGAGCGAGTGGGCGAACTCTTGGAGCGCAAAGAGATTGCACGATTTGGTCTTGTTGCCTCGAAGGAAGCTTTTGGGGGGAAAGGGCTGAATATGATACTACAACTATACAAATCTTGCGAAATATATTTGGCTGAGTCGAATATTGTTTGGCCTACAAATGACACAGCAGTAAGAGTGAATCTGACCATTTGGTGCAGAAGAGGAGAAGCTGTCGTCAAATGGCTCGATGGAAACCCTGTTGACGTGATTCACCCGAATGTCCGAGCTGGCGTCACGGACGTAACTGGCGCCTCCACGCTGCTCGTGAACAAGAGCGTTAGCTTCATTGGCGTCCAACCAAGTGGTCCGTTCGACGTGCCTGGAGACCTAGCCCGTGAATGGCTGAAGGCTCCGCTCAACGTAAACGGTCGCAAGAACAATGACGTTCTTAGACCTTATTGGAACAATTATGATGTTATCCGGCCAACAAGGGATGTATGGACAATTGACTTCGGCCTTCTCTCTATTTATGAAGCCAGTCTCTACGAGATTGTCTTTGAGTACGCCCACAATGTTATCCGGCCAGCACGGCTCGCAAATTTATCTTCTGACCCAAAAACTCGCGATTGGCTTGAGAAACACTGGCATCAATACTGGAGGCCTCGCCCAGAGGTCAAGGAGGCATGCTCGCAGTTTGGTACGTGCATTATCACGGCATTTTCTTC
>JBBQRM010000211.1:0-5660 GCA_038214855.1 Rhodobacterales bacterium
GCGTCGAGGGCCTCGTGCTTCGTCCGCGGCACGCCGGGGCCGTCGGCCACGTCATCGACGGCGCGGGCGAAGGCGTAGACGGCGAAGATCGCCTCGCGCCGCCGCCGCGGCAAGAGGCGCATCCCCGCGGCGAAGGAGGTCCCGGCGGCTCCGACCACCGCCGCGACATGCGCGCGCGGATCGGGCGCAGCCCCGCCTGCGTCCGCGAGGCTCATGCGCCCTTGCCCAGCGGCACGCCGCCGCCCGAGGGCGCACGGGCAGCGAGCGTCGGCAGGCCGCGCGCCAGCGCGGCGGCGGTGTCGCTAGGCGAGAGACGGACGCGCCCGGCCAGCGGGTCCGCACGCCGGAGCCGGTGCGACACACGCTGGGCGAGATGCAGGATCACTGCCGCCTCCGCGCGCAGCCGCCGCGAGGCGATGATCCGCGGCAGGGGAGCGGCTTGCCTCAGGAGCGCGTCGCAGCGGTCGAGCGTCCGGTCGATCACCCGCCTGAGCGCGGGGGCGCTCCGGGACGCGTCGAGGAGCGTGAGGTCGGCGCCTTCCGCCGCGAGCCAGTCCGCGGGCAGGTAGACGCGGTCGAGGCGGCGGCGGTCGGGGCCGAGGTCCTGGAGGTGGTTGAGCACCTGGAGGGCGGCGCACAGCGCGTCCGACGCGGCCCAGGCGCCGCGGCCTTCGCCGTGCAGGTCGAGAAGGTAGCGCCCGACCGGGGCGGCGGAGAGGGCGCAATAGCCCATCAGCGCCGGCCAGTCGGGATAGCTGTCGACGGTCGCGTCCTGGCGGAAGGCGGCGAGGAGATCGCGGGCGTGGCGGTCGGTGATGCCGCGGGCCCGCAGGCTTGCGCGCAGCCGCACGGCCTCGGCCGGGCCGGAGGCGCCGTCGAGTCCGGTCTCGAAGGCGTCGAGGCGACGCAGCCTTTCGGGAGGCGCGAGATGCGGATCGTCGGCCACGTCGTCGGCGGCACGGGCGAAGGCGTAGAAGGCCATGACATGCGGGCGCAGGTGCTTGTGGATCAGCACCGAGCCGACGGGGAAGTTCTCCTGCCGCGCGCGCAGCACGTGTGTCTCGGGTTTGTCCATGACCACCCTCGGGAAATTGCAGGCCCGTGCGGGCGAGGTAGATGGTGCTTTCGGCGGGATTGCAAGGGTGCGGTCTTGGCCGGCGCGGGCGCCGGGCTAGCTGCGGGGCATGGGCAGCAAGCGCAGATTCTGGCTCGGCGCGGCGCTGGCGCTGTCGGCGGGGGCGGCGGGGGCGGCGGAGCTCGAGGTGACGGTCGAGGGGCTGCGCAGCGGGGCGGGGAGTGTGCTGCTGGCGGTCTGCTCCGAGGCGAGCTTCCTCAGCCGGGGCGGATGCCCGTATACGGCCCGGGCGCGGATCGAGGGGCGTGCTGCGCGGGTGACGCTCGGCGGGATCGCGCCGGGGGTCTATGCGGTGCAGGCGGTGCACGACGAGAACGACAACCTCGATCTCGACCGCAACCTCGTCGGCTGGCCGCAGGAGGGGTTCGGCTTCTCCAACGCCCCGCCGATGCGGCGGGGGCCGCCGCGGTTCGGGGATGCGGCGATCCGGATCGAGGAGCCGCGTGGGGCGGCGCGGGTGGTGATCCGGTACTACTGAGGCGCTGTGAAATTTCCGGGCTTTCACTGTGAAAGCGGGCACCAGCCATTGAAATCATTGGTGAAATCAGCGCGTTTTTACCTCTTCTTAGGATTCTGCCCCGTCATCGACGGGTTCGGATCGCGCGGAAGAGCTCGCCCAGCGCCACGCGCCGCGCCTCGCCGTGGACGAGCCGCAGGAAGCCCAGCAGGATCGCCGCGTCGCCCGGGCGGCGGGGGCCGTAATGCGGCCGCGCCCGGCCGGAGCGGGCCACGACCGCGAGCGGAGCCGTCATCTCCAGCAGGCCCTCGGCGCCGCGGGTGACGCCGTAGCCGCTGGCGCCGCGGCCGCCGAAGGGCAGGCGCGGGTCGGCGGTCGGCGCGATCAGGTCGTTGATCGTGATCACCCCGGCGCGCAGCCGCGGGACGAGCGCGCGCGCCGCGGCCTCGGGACCGAAGATCGACGCGCCGAGCCCGAAGGGGCTCCGACCCGCGAGCGCCAGCGCGGTCTCGGTGTCGGCGGCGGGAAAAAGCGTCGCGAGCGGGACGAACGGGTCCTCGACGAGCAGGCGCAGCCCCTCGCCCGCGCCGGCGACCACCACCGGGTGCATCGTGCCGCCGGCGGGATCGGGCGCAGGGCCGATCAGGCGGCAGCCGGCGGCGAGGGCCTCGCCGACCATCTCCGCGGCGTCGGCGAGCCGCGCGGGGTCCACCTCGACGGAGGGGAGGGGCGCGATGAGCGGGGCCAGGTGCGCCTCCAGCTCGGGCAGGAGGTCGGGGGGGGCGAAGACGCGGCGCGGCGCGATGCAGGTGGCGCCGCCGTTGAGCGAGATGCCCCAGGCAAGCGCGCGGGCGAGCATGCCGAGATCGGCGCCGCGCAGGACGAAGACCGCATCGCTGCCCGACAGCTCCAGCGCCGCCGGCACCAGCCGCGGCGCGAGATCGGCGAGCACGGCGCGGCCCGTCGCGGGCGCGCCGGTCAGGATCACCTTGTCCACGCCAGCGGCGATCGCGGCGCGCGCCTCGGCCACCTCCTCGCCGAGAAGCGCGAAGAGCCCGTCGGGCAGGCCGGCTTCGGCCAGCAGCTCGCCCAGGACGCGCATCGGCGCGGTGGCGCCGGGCGCGGGCTTGACGATGACGGCGTTGCCCGCGACCAGAGCCTGGACCGCCTGGACGCCGGCGAGCAGCAGCCGGTAGTTGCCGGGCGCGAGGATCAGCACGAGGCCGAGCGGCGTGCGGTGCAGCTCCGCCCGCGTCCCGGCGAGCCAGAGGGGGCGGCCCCAGGGTCCGAGCCTCCGAGGGCCGAGCAGTCGGGGAGCGAAACGTTCGAGGAAGCGGCAGGCGTCGGCGAAGGGGATGAGCTCGGCCGCGACCGTCTCGGCGGGCGCACGGCCGTAGCGGGTGCCCACCGCCGCGACCAGCGCCTCGGCGCGTGCGGCGATCAGCCGGCGCAGCGCCCGGACCACGCCGAGCCGGGTGCGAAGCGGCGTCGCGGCCCAGGCAGCCTGCGCGTCCCGCGACCGCGCCACGGTGGTGGCCACGTCGCTCGGGGCGATCTCGCTCGCGTCCATGGCAAACATCCTCCTGCGGCGGGGGCGTGCCGCAATGACATCTTGGCGACAGGCGCCGACGCGCTAGAGTGTTAAGACCGATCGGCCGCGGCGAGCAAGCCGCCGCCGTGCGGCAGCTTTGGCCCGGCGCTATCCTCGGAGTGTGAGAATGAACCAGATCACCCAAACCCTTCCCCTGGCGCCGGCGCGCGCCCCGACGCGCGCGCGTGCGGCAAACCGCCGCGGGGAACGGGTGCTGGTGGCGGGTGCTGGGCCGGGCGGGCTCGCCACCGCGATGCTGCTGGCGCAGGCCGGGGCCGAGGTGACGGTGCTGGAGCGGCGCGACCGGGTCGGCGGACGGACCTCGACCTTCGGCGAAAAAGGCTTCACCTTCGATCTCGGCCCGACGTTCTTTCTGTTTCCCGAGATCCTCGGCGAGATCTTCGCGGCCTGCGGGATGCGGCTCGAGGACGAGGTCGAGCTCAGGCGCCTCGATCCGATGTACCATCTGGTGTTCGAGGGCGGCGGCGACATCCGGGCCACCGCCGATGCCGCGCGGCTGCAGGCGGAAGTCGCGCGGTTCTCGCCCGAGGACGCGGCTCGGGTGCCGGCCTTCATCGCCGAGAACAAGGCGAAGTTCGACGTGTTCCGTCCTCTGCTCCAGCGGCCGTTCCTCGGGCCGTCGGACATCCTCAGGCTCGACATGATGCGGGCGCTGCCGCTGTTCCGGCCGTGGCTCACCGTCGATCAGGATCTCGCGCGGTACTTCTCGCATCCGCTGGTGCGGCTCGCCTTCTCGTTCCAGTCGAAGTACCTCGGCATGTCGCCGTTCAAGTGCCCCAGCCTCTTCACCATCCTCGCGCATGTCGAATACGGCCACGGGGTGTTCCATCCGATCGGCGGCTGTGGTGCCGTGATGGAGGCAATGGCGCGCGCCGCTGGGCGATTGGGGGTCGATATCCGCCTGAACGAGCCGATCGAGGAGCTGATCTTCGAAGGGCGCCGCGCGGTCGGGGCGCGAACGGCCGAGGGGGAGCACCGGGCGGACGCGGTGGTGGTGAACGCCGATTTCGCGAACGCGATGTCGCGGCTGGTGCCCGACCGGCTCAGGCGGCGCTGGACCGACGCGAAGCTCGAGAAGAAGAAGTACTCCTGCTCGTCCTTCATGCTCTATCTCGGGCTCGAGGGCACCTGCGAGCACATGGCGCATCACACGATCCAAATCAGCCAGGACTATCTGGGAAACATCCGCGACATCGAGGCCGGGCGGGTTCCGGCCGACCCGACGATCTACGTGCAGAACGCCTGCGTCACCGATCCGGGGCTGGCGCCGCCGGGATGCTCGACGCTCTACGTGCTGGCGCCGGTGGGCAATCTCGCGGGCGGGGTGGACTGGACCGCCGAGGCGCCGCGATTCCGCGACCTGGTGCTGCGGCGGCTGGCGATGCTGGGGCTCGGGGACCTCGAGCGCCGCATCCGCTACGAGCGGATGGTGACGCCGGCGGACTGGCGGGAGGAGATGCAGATCTATCGGGGCGCCACGTTCAACCTCGCGCACAATCTCGGGCAGATGCTGCACATGCGGCCACGGAACCGGTTCGAGGACCTCGACCGGGTGTATCTGACCGGGGGCGGGACGCATCCGGGCAGCGGGTTGCCCACGATCTTCGAGAGCGCGCGGATCACCAGCCGGCTGGTTGCGGACGACCTGGGGCTCGACGTGGGCGCGGTTCCGGCCGAGCCGCTGGCGGAGGCGGTCTGATGGCTTCGGGGCGGATCGGGGTGATCGGCGCGGGGTTCGGGGGCCTGGCCGCGGCCTGCACGCTGGCGGCGCGCGGGCACGAGGTGGTGGTGTTCGAGAAGAACCCTTGGCTGGGCGGCAAGGCCGCGGTGCTCGAGGAGGAGGGGTTCCGCTTCGACATGGGGCCGACGATCCTGACGGTGCCGCGCGTGCTCGAGCGCATCTTCGGCGAGGCGGGGCGCAAGGTCTCCGACATGCTCGACCTGCGGCGGCTCGACCCGCAGTGGCGGTGCTTCTTCGAGGGCGGCTCGGTGCTCGACCTGCACGAGGACATGGGGGCGATGCGCCGCGAGCTCGACGGCTTCGCGCCGGGGGAGGCCGCGGGCTACGACGCCTTCGTGGAGGTCTCCAGGCGGCTGCACGACATCTCGGAGCGGTTCTTCTTCTGGCGCTCGCTCGAGGGGCTGCGCGACACGATCGACGTCCAGCGCAACATGTCCGCCTCGACGCTGAGCGACGTGATGGCGCTGAGGATGCACGCGACGGTCGCGGGTGTCGTCCGGGGCAAGGTACGCGACAAGCGAGTCGCGCAGATGCTCGACCATTTCATCCAGTACGTCGGCTCCTCGCCCTATGCCTCGCCGGCGGTGCTGTGCGGGATCGCACATATGCAGATCGGCGAGGGGGTGTGGTATCCGATGGGCGGCACGCGCGCGGTGCCCGCAGCACTCGCTCGGCTCGCGGGCGATCTCGGGGTGGAGTTCCGCAAAGGCGTGGA
>JBBQRM010000212.1:0-5635 GCA_038214855.1 Rhodobacterales bacterium
CCTCGATGCTGAGCGCGTTGCGAATGAACTCTTGGCCGAGGATCGCCTCGAGTCGCGCGCGCAGCCCCTCGAAGAGGTCGCCCGGCTCGGGATCGAGGCGCAGCACCTCGCGCGGCGCGGCGGGATCGCCAACGTCCTGGAGGCTGATCGCCACCTGCGGCGCGGTCATCGCGAGACGGCGCAGGACGTCGGCGATCGCCTGGGCCTCCGCCCGGTCGGAGCGCAGGAACTTCAGCCGCGCAGGTGTCGCGGAGAAGAGCCCTTCGAGCTCGACCACGGTCCCCCGGGCGAGGGCGGCGGGGCGCACCGGACCGGCCGCACCGCCGCGCACCGTCAGGCTCGCCGCCGCTGCCGCACCCGCGGCACGCGAGGTGAGCGTCAGCCGGCCGACGGCGCCGAGCGAGGGCAGCGCCTCGCCGCGGAAGCCGAAGGAGCGGATGTCGCTCAGATCGCCGCCGCTCGTCTTGGAGGTCGCATGCCGCGCCAGCGCCAGCGCGAGGTCCGAGGCCGGAATGCCATGGCCATCGTCGGCGACCCGGATCAGCCGCTTGCCGCCGCAGGCGATGGTGACCTCGATCCTCCGGGCACCGGCGTCGAGCGCGTTCTCCACCAGCTCCTTGACCGCCGAGGCGGGGCGTTCGACCACCTCGCCCGCCGCGATGCGATTGGCGGCGGCGGCGTCGAGCTGGCGGATGCGCGGCGGCTCGGCCTCTATCTTGGGGCTGACGACGTTCATGCCCCAAGGTTTAGCACGGGCATGCGCCCAAGCGCTATGGTTAATTGGTCGCGTCGACCCCTTCGGGGCGACCGACGACGACGGTGGTCAGCTCCTCCGGGCGCATCAGCCGCTCGGCCACGCGGGAGATGTCCTCCACGCTCACCGCCTCGACCAGCGCGTTGCGCTCGTTCACGTAGTCGAGCCCGAGACCCGCGGTCTGGAGCCCGAGGAGCTGCTCGGCGATGCGGCCGTTGCCGTCGAATCGCAGGGGATAGGCGCCGGTCAGGAACTTCTTCGCAGCCTCGAGCTCGGCCTCGGTGACGCCGCTCTCGGCCATCCGCGCCCATTCGCGGCCCAGGATGTCGAGCGCCTCGGCAACGCGGGCATTGGCGCTGGAGAAGCCGCCCATGTACAGCCAGCCGAAATCGTACGGCGCGAGATAGCTGCCGATGCCGTAGGTGAGGCCCCGCTTCTCGCGGATCTCCTCGGTCAGCCGCGAGCCGAAGCCGCCGCCACCCAGGATGTGGTCGAGCACGAAGGCGGGGATGAAGTCGGGATCGTCGCGCGCGATACCGGACTGGCCGAAGACCACCACCGACTGCGGGATGTCGAGGTCGATGACGGTGGTGGTGCCGGGCAGGTGCGGGGTCGCGATCTCCGGCAGGAGCGGGCCCTCGGCCGGCAGGTCCCCGAACAGTCGGTCGAGGAGCGGCGCCAGCTCCTCGGGGCTGATCGCGCCCACGACCGCGACGAAGAGCCGGTCGCGCACCAGCGCGGCCCGCCACGCGGCGCGCAGGTCCGCGGCGTCGAGGGCGGCAACGCTCTCCAGCGTGCCCTCGACCGGGCGCGCGTAGGGATGGCCTTCGAAGGCCTGCGCGAAGAAGGCGCGGCTGGCGATGGCATCGGGGTCAGTCTCGTCGCTGCGCAGGCCGGAGAGCACCTGGTCCCGGACCCGCTCCACCGCCTCGGGGTCGAAGCGCGGCGCGACCAGCGCCTCGCGCAGCAGACCTGTCGCGGCGTCGCGGTTCTCGGCCAGCATCTCGGCCGAGACCGAGACCGAATCGAGGCCGCCCGAGAAGGAGAACCGCGCAGCCAGGGCCTCGCGCGCCTCGGCGAATTCGGTCGCACCCATCTCGCCCGCGCCCTCCTCGAGCAGCGCCGCCATCAGGTTCGTCGCCCCCGCCTTGCCCTCGGGATCGAGCACCGAGCCGCCGCGGAAGCTCGCCTCTATGGTGACGATCGGGATGGATTGGTCCTCGACCAGCCAGGCGGTGATGCCCGCGGGCGAGGTGACCGGCGCGATCTCGATCGCCCGCGCGGGCAGTGCCGCCAGCGCGAGAAACGCTGCGAGACAGACACGGATCATCGCGACACCTCCGTGTCGAGCGCATCGGAGACAGGCAGGGGTGCTTGCTCGTTCGCGGGCTCGACACCCTCCGGCGCCATCAGCCAGCCGGTGACCGAAGCCTCCGGACGGAAGACGGTGCGGGCGGCTTCGAGCACGTCCTCGGCCGTGACCGCCTGCAGCCGCTCGGGCCAGGCCTCGACATCGGCGAGCGTGAGGCCGGTGGTCAGCGCCTCGCCCGCCCGGCGGGCACGGGCCTGCTGGTCGTCGAGCGCGTAGGTCTCGGCGGCGCGGATGCGGGTCTTGATCCGCTCGAGCTGCGCCGGGTCCGGGCCCTCCTCGATGAAATCCGCGATCACCGCGTCCATCCGCGCCTCGGCCTCGCCCAGGCTGACGCCAGGCTTGGGCACGACGTAGAGGCCGAAGCTCTGCGGATCGAGGCCGGTGTCGGAATAATAGGCGCCGGCGTCGAGGGCCACGCCTTCCTCGAGCTGGAGCTGCCGGCCCATCACCGAGGTGATGCCGGACCCGCCGAGGAGCTCCGCCAGCACGCTGAGCGCCGCCGCCTCGTCCTGGTCGCCCGCTTTGCGCTGGGGCGCGAGATAGCTGCGGATGACATAGGGCTGGCGGACGCGCGGGTCGCGGTACTCGACCCGGCGCGCCGCCGCGGGGGGCGGTTCCTGCGGGCGCAGGCGGGGCTCGACGGCGTCGGAGGCAGGGATCGGGCCGAAGTGCTTCTCGGCCAGCCGCTCGACCTCGGCGGGGGTCACGTCGCCGGCGACGACGAGCACGGCATTGTTCGGCGCGTAATGGGCGCGGTAGAAGGCCAGCGCCTCGTCGCGGGTGTAGGCCTCGATCTCGTGCTGCCAGCCGATCACCGGCCGGCCGTAGGGGTGGTTGAGATAGAGGGCGGCGCTGCGCTGCTCGCCGAAGAGGCCGCCGGGATCGTTCCCGATCCGCTGGCGGCGCTCCTCGAGCACCACGTCGCGCTCCGAGAGCACGCCCTCGGGTGTGGGGGCGAGGTTGCCCATGCGGTCGGCCTCCATCCCCAGCACCAGGTCGAGCCGGTCGGCGGCGATGCGCTGGAAATAGGCGGTGTAGTCGTAGGAGGTGAAGGCGTTCTCCTGGCCGCCGTTCTCGGCGACGATGCGGCTGAACTCGCCGTCCTGAAGCGTGTCGGTCGCCTTGAACATCAGGTGCTCGAGGAAATGCGCGATCCCCGATTGGCCCGGCGGCTCGTCGGCGGAGCCGACGCGGTACCAGACCATGCTCGTGACGATCGGGGCGCGGTGGTCCTCGATCACGACGCCCGTCAGGCCGTTGTCGAGGGTGAAGGTGGAGATCGCCGGGTCGGGTGCCGCGGCGAGCTGGTGGGGCGTCAGCAGCATCAGTCCGAGGACGGTCAGGATCGCGCGCATCGCAGGCTCTCTCCATGCAGGGGATGGCGCAACAATACCGCCGGACCGCGGAAGTTCAACGCGGCGGCACGCAGCTGTGATCCGGGGAGGGAGAGATGCGGCCCCGGCGGGGGGCCGGGTCGTCGGGCAGGCGTGGCTGCTCAAGCTTGAGCAATTCGACAAGTATCTGTTTTGTAATGTTTTTTTCAGTGCCGTTAACCACCTGGAAAGCATTTGGACACGGTGCCGCAGCCTGTTCGATCGCGGGCGGACGCGCGGGGACGGAGCCGGATCGAGGTGCTCGTGACGCGAGGCTCGATCGAAAGAGACCCCGCGCGGCGCCGGTCACTCCGCCTCGGCGGCGGGCGGCGCGGGGGGGACGCGCAGGCCGAGCGCGCGCAGCCGCTCGAACTCGGCGCGGGCATCGAGGGTCATGCGCCGATAGATCAGCGGGTCCTGGTCGCGGCTGAACACCCGCTCGAGGATGCGCGGGCGGTTGTCGCGGCGGAAGGCCGCGTCCTCGCGTGCGAGGGTGACGCGGACCTGCGGATCGACGGGACCTGCGCGGGCGACCAGCGCCGGCGCCGCGGCCGCGCCGGCGGGGCCGGTGCTGCCGGTCAGCCCCGCCACGGCCTCGGCGCGCGGGCGGATATCGACGCGGTTCAAGGACCCCGGGATCGGCGGCGGCAGGGTCGTGAGGTCGGGCGGCATCTCGAGCGGGCGGGTGGGCAGCACCAGGAATTCGTCGGGGGTGCTGGTGACGCCTGCCGAGCGCAATCCCGCCGCCAGGCCGCCGCCCTCGGCGCAGCCCGCCAGCGCTCCGAGCGCCAGCAGCGCAAGGGCTGCGCCGGTTCGCCGTGCTGGATGCATCCTCGGTCCTCGTCTGCGGCCGCTGACTGCCCCTCTACCCCACTCGGCGCATCGCGTCACGTCCTGTTGCGTGCCCGTCGCCGGCGGGTGCGGGAGGTGCTGCGCGAGGGACCCGGCACGAGCAGGAGCAGGGCGGCACCCGCGAAAATCGCGGCATCGGCGAGATTGAAGGCGAAGGGGTTGCGAATGGCGCAGCAGCTCATGTTCACGAAATCCGCGACCGCCCCGTATTGCAGCCGGTCCCAGACGTTGCCGAGCGCGCCGCCGACGATGGCGCCGGTGCCGAGAGCCTGGGTCCAGCTCCGCGTGCCGCGCACCCAGACGAGCAGCGCCGCGACGATGGCGAGTGCTACGCCGATCAGCACCCAGCGCCCCCCCGGCCCGAGGTCGAAGAAGCCGAAATTGATGCCGCGGTTCCAGGCCATCGTGAGGTTGAACCAGGGGTCGAACACCTCGATGAACCTTGTATCGCGCAGGCCGAGCACCTCGACCACGTAATGCTTGCTGGCGCGGTCGAGGCCGAAGACCAGGGCCGCCACGATCAGCGTGCGGCGCAGGTTGGGAGAGAGGGTCATGCGCGCTTCGCTCGATCGGTGGCGGCGCCGGCGCCGGCGTGGGGGATTGGAGACGAGGGCAGCGCCCGTTCGCGGGTGGGCGAGACCGGAGAGCGGGGCGCAAGTCTGGGACATTCGAGCGGCAACTGTATCAAACCTCGGCTCCGTCGCGGAAACGGCCGGACCCTAGCCTCCCGGCGCCGGGGCGGCAAGCTCAGTGCCGGAAGTGCCGCATGCCGGTGAAGACCATCGCGAGCCCGGCCGCGTCGGCCGCCGCGATCACCTCGGCGTCGCGAACCGAGCCGCCGGGCTGGATCACCGCCATGGCACCCGCCTCGGCCGCAGCGATAAGCCCGTCGGCGAAGGGGAAGAAGGCGTCGGAGGCGACCGCGCAGCCTTCGGTGGGCGGCGTCGCGAGGCCGAGCGTCTCGGCCATGTCGCGGGCCTTGCGCGCGGCGATGCGCGTGCTATCGACGCGGCTCATCTGACCGGCGCCGATGCCGACGGTCGCCTGATCGCGGACGTAGACGATGGCGTTCGACTTCACGTGCCGCGCGACGGTCCAGGCGAAGCGAAGGTCGCGCATCTCGGCCTCGGTGGGGGCGCGCCGCGTCACCACCTCGAGCGCGCCCGGCAGACGGCCGGCGTCGCGGTCCTGGACCAGCAGGCCGCCCGCGACTTGGGTCCAGGCGAGGCCGGCGGCGGCCGGATCCGGCAGCGGGCCCGCGGCGAGCAGGCGCAGGTTCGGGCG
>JBBQRM010000213.1:0-5611 GCA_038214855.1 Rhodobacterales bacterium
GGCGTGCTGGCCGGCCGCCGGCGGATGCTGGCGCTGCAGCGCCTCGCGGCCGAGGGCCGGCTGGCGGCGGAGGTCAAGATCCCCTGCAAGGTGATCGAGAAGTCCGTCGATCATGTCACCGCGGTGTCGTTGGCCGATAACATCCTGCAGGAGCCAACGTCCGCGCTCGACGAGTTCGAGGCCTTCGCCGCGATGGCGGCGGAGGGAGCCGCGATCGAGGACATCGCCGCGAGCTTCGCGACCACATCGCGCGCGGTGAAGGAGCGGCTGAGCTATGGACGCATTTCAATCCTGCCCGACTGGCGCCGCCGAAAGGTGGCGCATCTTTCTTCAATCCGGAAACGCGATCCTGACCACGAGGCCGGGCGTATTGTCGTCCAACAAAAGCGTAGCGTCGTGCAGGCTGCAGATCGCGGCCACGAGGCTGAGGCCGAGGCCGCTGCCGTCGCTCGTGCGACTGCGCTCGAGCCGGTAGAGGCGGCGGAGCACGCGGTCGCGTTCGCTCGCGGGAACTCCCGGACCGTCGTCTCCCACGACGAGAACGACATTGCCTGCGGAGCGCGCGAGCTCCACCGAGATCCGGCCGCCGGGCGGCACATGGCGCAACCCGTTCTCGATCAGATTGGCCATGACCTGGCCCAGCAAGTGCTTGTCGCCGAAGACGGTGAACGGACCGGGACCGGCGACCGACAGCTCCAGGCGGTGACCGCTTTCCTCGGCCGCGGGCCCGTAGACGTCGACGATATCGAGGGCGACGTCGTTCAGCGCGACCGGCATAAACCGCTCGCGCACGCTGCCGCCCTCGATCTGTGCGATCTGCAGAAGCGCCTGGAACGTCTTCACGATGCGCTCCGTCTCGGCCGAGGCGCGGTCGATGATGTCCTTCTGGATCGGCGCGAGCGCGGTCTTGGTCGCGAGCTGGTCGAGCAGGACGGCCACCCGCTGAATCGGTGTCTTGAGGTCGTGCGCGATGTCGGCCGAGACCTGCTTGAGCGAGGCCATGGAGGCCTCCTGCGCGGCGGCCATCCGGTTCACCGCGAGCCCGATCTGCGACAGATCGTCGGCTTCGCCGGCATCGACACGCACGCGCGCCTGCAGATGACCGCTCGTCAGATCCTGCAGCATGGCGTCGATCGCCTCGATCTTACACCGGGCGCGCCGCGCCACCAGAAGCCCGGCCGCCGACGCGATGCCGAGCGTCGGCAGCAGGCCGACAAGGAACACGGTCAGGAAGACCTCGCGCATCTCGACGACCTGCTCGCGTGTCTCGGCGACGATCAGCTGCCCCGCCCCGACACGGGCGCTGAGCGCGAGATAGCTGTCGGCGAGGTCGTGCTCACCC
Source organism: Rhodobacterales bacterium (assembly GCA_038214855.1). Lineage (GTDB taxonomy): Bacteria > Pseudomonadota > Alphaproteobacteria > Rhodobacterales > Rhodobacteraceae > Amaricoccus. Next base: position 1,343 of record JBBQRM010000213.1, read on the forward strand.
GCGACCGCCTTCTCGGAAACGACGCTGAACCCGCTGACCGGAGGGAAGGCCCCGACGTTTGCGATCCGCAGGCCGCTGTCGGGCGTGTAGTGCAGGATCATCGATTTCGGATCGATCGCAGCCGCATCCGCGACCAGGCGCTCGTGAAGATCGTCGGTATCGGCGATCGAGCGGTAGCTCACCATCGTCTGGCGCACCTGGTCGCGCAGGATGGCGTCGAAGTTGGCCCGAACCACCCCATAGGCCGCGCCGAAGCAGACGAGCAGGGAGAGCGCGAAGATCAGGAGCAGGATCGCCGTCAGCCGCAGCGGCGTGGAGCGCGTGCATGGCGCGAGCCTCACTCCGCTTCGATCCGGTAGCCCGAACCGCGCACGGTCCGGATCAGCTCGGTGCCGAACGGCTTGTCGACCTTGCCGCGCAGCCGGCTGACATGGGTCTCGACCACGTTGGTCTGCGGGTCGAAATGGATGTCCCATACGGCCTCGAGCAGCATCGTGCGCGTCTGGACCCGGCCCTTGCGGCGCAGGAGATGCTCGAGCAGCGCGAACTCCCGCGGCAGCAGCTCGATGGCCTGACCGCCGCGGGTGACCTTGCGGGTAAGCAGGTTCATCACGAGGTCGCGCGCGCGCAGGACCGTCGGCTCGTCGGGCATCTGCGGGCGGCGGGCGAGTGCCGCGACCCGCGCGCTCAGCTCGCCGAAGGCGAAGGGCTTGGCGAGGTAGTCGTCGCCGCCCGCGTTCAGCCCCTCGATCCGGTCGTCGACCCCGCCGATCGCGGTCAGGAACAGCACCGGTGTCCGGTTCCTCGCCCCGCGCAGCGTTCTTACGATCGCCATCCCGTCGAGACCCGGCAGCATCCGATCGACGATCAGCACGTCATAGGCGCCGACGCTCGCCTGGATCAGCCCCTCCTGACCGTTCTCGATCAGATCGACGGAATGCCCTTCCTCGCGCAGCCCCTCCGCGATGTAGGGGCCCGTCGTCCTGTCATCCTCGATCACCAGTATCTTCATGAAGCGCTCACAGGATCTGGCCGGCAGCGGGGAGCCCGCTGCCGGCCGAAGAAAGCATGGCGAACAATGCGGCGTCAGCCGTCGTCGTCGCCCTCGGTGCCTTCGTTCTGGCCTTCGTCGTTCTGGCCCCCGTTCCGATCGGTGTCATCGTCGTCGGTCTCGACGCCCTGGTCCTCGTCTTCAGTATCATCATTCGCCATGAGCTGAACCGATCCGTCGGCGGAGTTCACCATCGCGGTCACCGTCGTGCCGTCCGGCTTCATGAGCTCGACCTCGACCATGCCGGCCTGGCCGTCCTCCCAATCCGCCTCGACGGCCTTGCCACCGGTCTGCGCCTCGGCGGCCGAGATCGCCTCGGTCAGCGCCTGTGGGTCCATCGAAGTCTGCGGCACCTGGTTTGCGGCACCGGTCAGCGCCTGCGCATCGGCCGTGGCGACCGTGCCGCCCAGCACGCCGAGCGACAGAAGCGCGGCCGAGCCGAGCGCGGTCATCTTGCTGATCTTCATCGTCTTCTCCTCGAGCCGAGGACGACCCTTTGCCATCCTCTGCGCAAAATGTGGGTGGCCTATCGTGATGGCGCCTGACCGGCGGATTACAGATTTGCAATGCCGATCGCCCGGGCCGCCGGAATAGTCTCGGGCATGCAGAACTCGATCCCCACCCGACGCCGTTCGATCCCAGGCCCGCGACCGAAACCGATCCCACGGACGACACGGATCCTGCTCGCCGCGAGCGATGCCTATACCCGAGGAACGGACGCTCACGCTCCTGGCGGCAGGCGACATCGCAAAATGCCCAAAGAGAGATTTCTTCTCACGAAAGCTGCCGACCGTGTCCGTTCTGCTTCGTTCGGTTCTCCGCACCGATCTGAGCGGCAAGCCTGCGATCGCTGTATCGCCGCTCGGACGGCACTCGTGGTCGCGGCGCTTCCGTAAAGCACCTGTCCCATAGTCCCTCCTTCGCGTGAAGGCAGAATGCTACGCCATCACACTCCGGGACAGAACAGCTAGGGCGACATCCGACCTGACCGCAATGGTCCAAAATCCTTTCCATGTGGTTAATGGTTGCAAGAAAACCACTTATAATCAACTATTTGCAGGTTTGCTCAACCTTGAGCACCCGTGAGCATCCCCTGCTCCGGCAAGTTCATCCTGCTCGAGAACCGCTCTGGTCAAGCTGGAGATTACACAGATGTAACCTGGCCATCAGCCGCCTGTCAGGCCAAGTCGCCACGCCGTAGGCATTGCGGCGCGCATCCTGCGCAGGCCCGCTGCCGGGGCGTTCCGAAGACTGATGTACAATTTCAACCGCGCGGCGCCCGATCGGGCGCGGACGCCGCAAGCACGACGCACGACATCCTCTGCCGCTGCCCGCTGGTCGATCCTCGGCTTTTTCCTCGTCGCCGTCTCTGGCATTCTCCTGCGTCCGCTGCTCCCCATCGACGAGACGCGGTATCTCGCTGTGGCCTGGGAAATGTGGCAGAGCCACGACTGGCTCGTCCCGACCAGGAACTTCGCGCTTTACACCCACAAGCCGCCGCTCCTGTTCTGGACCATCAACCTGGTTTGGGCCGTCACCGGTGTTTCGGAATTCGCCGCGCGGCTCGTCGGACCGCTTTACGCCGTCCTGACCTTGCTGATGACCGGCGCGCTGGCGCGCTACCTGTGGCCCGACGACCCCGACGTCGGGGCCCGCGCCACGATCGCGCTGGTGGGAACAACGGTTTTCGCGCTGTTCGGCGGACTGACGATGTTCGACGCCATGCTCTCGGCCGCGACGGTCGGAGGGCTTCTGGCGCTGGTTCATGGGATCGACACCGGCGCTTGGCGCTGGTGGGCCACGCTCGGCGCCGCCATCGCGGCGGGCGTGCTGGCCAAGGGGCCGGTGATCCTGCTGCATTTGGGACCGGCGATCCTGCTTGCGCCGGTCTGGGCGCGCGGCCGCGCCGAGCTTCCACTGCGTCGCACCCTCTTCGGCGGCGGCCTCGCGATCGCGGTGGCGCTCGCCATCGTCGGCCTCTGGCTCGTCCCGGCGATCGTGACCGGCGGGCCGGCATACCGCGACGCGATCCTCTGGACCCAGAGCGCGGGGCGCATCGGCGGATCCTTCGGCCACGCCCGGCCGTGGTGGTTCGTGCCGGCACTGCTGCCCGTCCTCTGCTTTCCCTGGATCCTCGTGGCGGCGCTCTGGCGCGCGGCGCGCAGCACCTCATGGCGGGAAGCCGGACTCCGCCTCACGCTCGTCTGGACCCTCTCGGCGCTCGTGCTGTTCAGCGTCATCAGCGGCAAGCAGCCGCATTACCTGATACCGGAACTGCCGGGCCTCGCGCTGATCGTCGCCCGCCTGAGCCGGGATCATCCGCAATTCCGGCTCACGGGCGCCGTGCTCCCCCTCGGCTTCGTAGCACTTGCAGGCGTTGCTGCGGCCGCCGGTCTCGTCCCGCTGGGCGAGCTCGCGCAGGATGTGCAACCCCGCTCGATGCTACTGGCTTGGGCGTTCCTCCTCCTCGCCGTCTGCTGGCTCGGCCTGCGCCTCGGTGGGCTTCGGGGCGGGGCCGTCCTCACGCTGTTCGGCCTTGCCTCGCTCAACCTGCTGATCGCTTCGACAGACATCGACTCAGGCTATGATACCCACCGGATCGCAGGGGCAATCGAACCGTTCTCCGCCGAGGGCATCGCCTTCTACGGGCAACCCTATCACGCCGAGTTCAACTTCGCCGCCCGGCTGACGGAACCGGTCGCCACCCCCGAGACCGTCGCGGCGCTGACCGACTGGCAGGCGAGCCACCCGGACGGCGTCGTCGTGGCACGGCCCGACCGGGCCGCGCTGCCGTGGGAGGCGCATGCCACGATTCGCTTCCGCAACTCCGATTACGCCGTGTGGCACGTCGCCGACCTGCCACATCGGCTCGACTGAGAGCGAACCGCTTCCGGACTGCGCCGGCTCGTCCTTCCGCATCATGCCGCCAAACGCTCTCGATGCCGCATTCGCTCGACCAGCTCCTGCCAGCGCTCGGCACGATGGGAGCTGCCGCGCCCCGCCTCCTCGCCTTTGCCGCGGGGGCACTTTTGGTTCTGGGACTGTTGCATTTTCTCTTCACACGCCTCCGGCGGGCACTGCCGCCCATCGGGAGCATCTTAACCCGGGATATTCATCGAATCCTGTGTCGGCGAGGGTTCTGGGCAATTCGGGCACCTGAGGTCCCGCGATGCTGACCGTAGGGTGCGTCGACATGGGCATGCGGGGTCTCGGCGCCG
>JBBQRM010000214.1:0-5610 GCA_038214855.1 Rhodobacterales bacterium
CAGCTCTTGAAAAGATTGGAAGAAAATCCGGGTTTTCAGATTTCGTTAGGATTTTCGAAGGCGCAGAGAACCCAGGCGTCCGAGCAGTCGGCCGAGGCGTGGATCAATCGTCGAGCACCGCGGCGGTCTCGTCGCCGCTAATCGCGAAGTCAAGGCCGTGCGCGGCGCGGATCTTGTCCTCGATCTGGTAGGCCACGTCGGGATTGTCCTTGAGGAAGGTCTTGGCGTTTTCGCGGCCCTGGCCGATGCGCTGGTCGGCAAAGGAATACCAGGCGCCGGATTTCTCGACCACGCCGGCCTTGACCCCGAGATCGATCAGCTCGCCGCGCTGGGAGATGCCCTCGCCGTACATGATGTCGAACTCGACCTGCTTGAAGGGTGGCGCCACCTTGTTCTTGACCACCTTGACCCGCGTGGTGTTGCCCACGACCTCGTCGCGATCCTTGATCGCGCCGATGCGGCGGATGTCGAGGCGCACGGAGGCGTAGAACTTGAGCGCGTTGCCGCCCGAGGTGGTTTCGGGCGAGCCGAACATCACGCCGATCTTCATGCGGATCTGGTTGATGAAGATCACCATGCACTGCGAGCGCGAGATCGCCGAGGTGAGCTTGCGCATCGCCTGGCTCATGAGACGCGCCTGGGCGCCGACCTGGGCGTCGCCCATGTCGCCCTCGAGCTCGGATTTCGGCGTGAGTGCCGCGACCGAATCGACCACCACCACCGAGACCGCACCGGAGCGCACCAGCGTCTCGGTGATCTCGAGCGCCTGCTCGCCGGCATCGGGCTGGCTGATAAGCAGCTCGTCGATGTTGACGCCGAGCTTCTTGGCATAGGTGGGATCGAGCGCGTGCTCGGCATCGACGAAGGCGCAGACGCCGCCCGTGGCCTGTTCCTCGGCGATGACGTGGAGCGCCAGCGTGGTCTTGCCCGAGCTCTCCGGCCCGTAGATCTCGATGATCCGCCCCTTGGGCAGGCCGCCGATGCCGAGCGCCACGTCCAGGCCGATCGAGCCGGTGGAGATCGCGGCGATGTCGAGCGCCGGCGTCTGGCCGAGGCGCATGATCGAGCCCTTGCCGAAGCTGCGCTCGATCTGCGCGAGGGCAGACTCGAGCGCCTTCTGCTTGTCCATGCCGCGTCTTTCGCTGAAATCCACGATCGGGTTGATCATTCGCCGAGCCCCTTATTCCACAGTTGCCGGATCGCGGCAATCGCGACGCCGTTCTCGCCTTGTTCTGCATGCACCATGGGGGTGAAACGCGAACAATGCAACGCCGCATTTTCGACGGAGTTAACCGGGCCGCCGCTCAGGCCTCCATGTGGTCCTTCACGCGCTGCGTCAGCTCGTTGAGGGTGAAGGGCTTGGGCATGAAGGCCGCATTGGCGATGCCGCTGTCGCCGCCGACGAAGGCGTCCTCGGCGTAGCCGGACATGAACAGGACCTTGGTCTCGGGGCGTGCCCGGTGCGCCTCGCGCACCCAGGCGGGGCCGTCGAGCCCGGGCATGATCACGTCCGACAGCATCAGGTCGACGTGAAGCTCCCCGTCCTCGAGCAGCTCCAGCGCCTCCTCGCCCGAGGCGGCCTCGACCACGGTATAGCCGCGCAGCCGCAGCGCCCGCGCCGCGACGGATCGCACCGGGTCCTCGTCCTCGACGAGGAGCACCAGCCCGCGGCCGGTGAGATCGGGCGTCTGGCGCACCTCGGGCTCCGCCGGCGCCGCGATCTCGATGGCGTCGTAGGCGGGCAGATAGATCGTGAAGGTCGCGCCCTGCCCCGGCGAACTGTCGGCGAAGATGAAGCCGCCGGTCTGCTTGATGATGCCGTAGGCGGTGGATAGCCCCAGTCCCGTGCCCTCGCCGACCTGCTTGGTGGTGTAGAACGGCTCGAAGATCTTGTTGAGCTTGTTCTCGGGGATACCGGTGCCGCTGTCGATCACCTCGATCACCACGTAGTCGCCCTGAAGCACGACGGCGCGGTCGCGGTGCAGGTCGCGCTCCAGATGCACGTTGCGGGTGGTGATCCGAACCTCGCCCCCGTGGGGCATGGCGTCGCGGGCATTGACCACCAGGTTCATGATCACCTGCTCGAGCTGGCGCTCGTCCACCCGCACCGGCGCGAGCTCCGCGCCGTATTTGATGCGCAGCGTCACTCTCTCGGTCAAGAGCCGGTTCAGAAGATGCGTGAGCTCGCCAAGCGTGTCCTGGAGGTTGATGACGGTCGGCCGCAGCGTCTGCTTTCGCGAGAAGGCGAGCAGCTGGCGGACGAGCGCCGCCGCCCGGTTGGCGTTCTGGCGGATCTGCATCAGATCGCCGTGCTCGACGTCGGCGACGTCGTGGCGCATGAGCAGCAGGTCGCAATGGCCGTTGATCGCGGTGAGCAGGTTGTTGAAGTCGTGCGCGACGCCCCCGGCGAGCTGGCCGACTGCCTGCATCTTCTGGCTCTGGACGAACTGCGCCTCGAGGGTCTTGAGCTCGGTCGCGTCGCTGATGACCGCGAGCAGCGACGGGACGCCGTCGAGAAGCGCACGGGTGAAGGCCACCTGCAGGAACACGTCGGCGCCGCCCACGGTGCTGCGCGCCACCTCCGAGCGGCCCAGGGCGCGGCCCTTGTTGGTGTCCTGGAGGCGCTCGGCGATCGGGCGCCCCATCCCCTCGATCAGCGCCATGATGTTGACGCCCGGCTCGGCCCGCTCGCCCAGGAGCTGGCGCGCGGCCCGATTGGCGTAGGTGAGCTGGCCGGTCGGCTCGAGCCGCGCGAGCGCGACCGGCAGCTCCTCGAGGAAATGGTCCGGCACGAGCCCCGAGATCTCGGCGCCGTTGAGCTCGATGAGCAACACGTCGCGATGCTCGGGCGTATCGGAGATCACCAGCGCTCGCACGGCGCGGCCGCTCGAGGCGAGGACATGCACGCCGCCGGGCCTGAGCGGCGGATCGGTCAGGATGTCCTCCAGCCGCTCGGGCGGGACCGGACCGGGCGCCGCGGCGGCGTTGGCGCGCAGGATCGCGCCCTGCCGATCGAGCCTGAGCCACGGGATCTCGGCGCTGCCGAAATCGGGCGCGCCGAGATTGGGGACGATCCGCGGATCGACCCGCCAGATCAGCGTGTCGGAACCCGCACGCACCACCGCGATCCGCGGCTCCGGGAAGTTGTCTTCGGCCGCGAAACCGCGGGCGCGCGCCGCCACGATCAGGCGGTACTGCACGGCGCGGGCATCCGCGACCCACGGCTCGAGGAACGCCGTCCCTGGAGCCGGCCGGCCCGCGACGGCATTGCACGAGCGCAGCGCGCCGTCGAGGTCGGTCACGAACATCGGCTCGGCAAGCGCGTCGAAGTATCGCGAGACCTGCCGACGCTCGGCCAGCCAGCGCGCCAGCTCGCTCGAATGCTGCGCCAGAAGGAAGGCGCCCAGCACCGCCATCGCGACGCCGATGCCGGTCGGCACCACCAGCGGCAGCGTCTCGAGCGACCGCAGGTCGCCCGTCTGCGCCGTCACGCACAGCATGAGCCCCGCCAGCGCCAGCGCCAACCCCGCCGCCAGCCCGCCCAAGGGCGGGAGCGTCTCGACGAGCCGCCTGTCAAGCATATCGCGCCTCTTCCGCCAGGAGTCGGCAGGTTAAACCGATCTATGCAGTTCAACCACAGGTATTCTTAACAGCCGCTGAACGCCGTCCGTTGCGCGCAGCGCGGGGGGCGAGGAACCGGGCGCTGAAGAAGCCGTCGCCGCCGTCGAGCGGGCTCAGCCGCCCTGCACGCTCGAGCCGCCAGGCGGGATGGCGCGCGGCGAAGGCCTCCGCCCGCGCCTCGTTCTCGCAGCCGAGCAGCGAGCAGGTGGCATAGACGAGCGCGCCGCCGGGCTTTACATGCGCGGCCGCAGCGTCCAGGATCGCGTCCTGCAGCGGCGGGAACTCCGCGAGCCGTTCGGGCGTCAGCGCCCACTTGCCCTCGGGCTTGCGCCGCCAGGCTCCGGTCCCGGAGCAGGGCGCATCGACCAGCACCAGGTCGCAGACCGGCCCCAGACGCGCCAGTGCGGCCGCATCCAGCATCTCGACCTGCGCACCGGCCCGCCGCGCGCGCTCGGGCAAATCGAGCATGCGCCGCGGGTTGATGTCGTAGGCATAGAGCCTGCCGCGTCCCTCCATCGCCGCGGCGAGCGCCAGCGTCTTGCCGCCGCCCCCCGCGCAATAGTCGAGCACCACGCTGCCGGGCCGCACCCCCGCCTGTTCGACGACCCGCTGGCTCGACACGTCCTGCAGCTCGACCATGCCCTGGGTATAGGCGCGGCTGGCGCTGACGAGCCGCGGGTTCTCCTCGACGCGCAGCGCCTGCGCCGCCAGCGGATGCGGCGTTGCCTGCACCCCGTCGCGCGCCAGCACGACGATCGCGGCGTTGACGTTGGTCTTCAGGCCGTTGACCCGCAGGTCGACCGGAGCACGCGCCCGCATCGCCTCGAGGATGGGCTCGAACTCGCCGCCAAGCGAAACCGCCAGCTCCTCGTGCAGGAAGTCCGGATAATCGAGCCGCACCGGCGCCGGCCAGTCGCATTGCGGCTCCGCCAGCGCCCGGCGCTCGAAAGCCTCGAGCGGCGCGGGATCGAACCCCTCGCCGGTGAACAGCGCATCGAGGTCGGCGCATATCTCCGCCGCATGCGCCAGCACGATCCCACGTCCCGTATCGCCGCCCCCGCGCCGCCCGAGCGAGCGACGGCGGCGGAGCCCGTCGAAGACGATGTCGCGCACCGCGGCCCGGTCCTTGGAGCCGGCGAAGCGGCTCGCCCGCGCCCAGCGCGTCAGCGCCCGTTCCGAGGCTTCGCCCCCGAGGATGGCGTCGAGCAGCTCGATGGCGGCGTTGAGGCGGGCCCCGGGTGTCATGGGCGCCGGTTTGCCCGCAATCCACGGCGGTGACAAGCCGAGCCCCCCGGCCGGGCCTCGCCGCGCTACCGGCCGAAACCCCCGCCACGTGGCGCACCCAGGCACGAAACAAGCTCCAGACCTGTCGGTCCGGAGCTTCGCTGGACTCTCGAAAGACCTTGGGGCGAGTCAGGCCGCGACGCGGCCGCCAAGCACCTCATCGACGTGCTCCTGCGCCTTGTTCTCCTCGATGCCGTTCACCGCCGCGACCTCGCGGGTCAGCCGTTCGAGCGCCGCCTCGTAGAGCTGGCGCTCGGAATACGACTGTTCGCGCTGGTCGTCGTTGCGGTGCAGGTCGCGGACCACCTCGGCGATCGAGATCAGGTCGCCGGAATTGATCTTCTGCTCGTATTCCTGCGCCCGGCGCGACCACATCGCGCGCTTGACCCGTGCCCGGCCCTTGAGGGTATCCATCGCCTTGCCGACGATGTCCGCTGAGCTGAGCGCGCGCATCCCGACCGCGCCCGCCTTGGCGATCGGCACGCGCAGGGTCATCTTGTCCTTTTCGAACGAGATCACGAACATCTCCAATTCGATGCCCGCGACCTCCTGCTGGTCGATCGAGATAATCCGACCCACCCCGTGCGCGGGATAGACCACGAAGTCGTCCGGACGGAATTCAGAAGCTCTTTTTGCTTTGGTCATGTTGCGCGCCTGGTCCTTACTGGCTGAGACCGGTCTCGCGAACACACCGCGCAACACCGG
>JBBQRM010000215.1:0-5601 GCA_038214855.1 Rhodobacterales bacterium
GACTGGGCGATCCTCGACGCCGAACTCACGGTCGGCCTGCCGGCGCCAATCACGGCCGCCACCGGCATCGACGCAATGGTGCACGCCATCGAGGCCTACACCTCGAAGGTGAAGAAGAACGTTGTTTCGGACTGCCTCGCCCGGCAGGCGCTTGAACTGCTCGGAGGCAACATCCGCACAGCCTGCCACCAGCCGCAGGACCGGGACGCCAGAGGTGCAATGCTGCTCGGCTCGATGCTCGCCGGCATGGCCTTCGCCAACGCGCCGGTTGCCGCGGTCCATGCTCTCGCCTATCCGCTCGGCGGGCATTTCCACGTGCCGCACGGGCTCTCGAACGCGCTCGTGCTGCCGTATGTGCTCGCGTTCAACATGCTCGAGGCCGAGGCGCTCTACGCCGAGCTCGCGCCGATCGTCTTCCCCGAACTTGCCGGCAAGCCTGCCGCCGCGCGGGCGAGCGGCTTCGTCGACTCGCTCAAGGCGCTCGGCCCGGCGCTCGGCATGCAGACCCGCCTGAGTGAGGTTGGGGTCAGTCACAACAACCTGCCGATGCTGGCCGAGGATGCGATGAAGCAGACTCGCCTCCTCGTGAACAACCCGCGCGAGATGACCTACGAGGCGGCGCTCGATATCTACGAGGCGGCATTGTGAGGGCGGGACATGCCTGAGGTCTTCAAGACCGGCAACCCGTTTCTCGATGCGTGGTCGTCGGCGCTCGTGCAAGGATCCGAGGCGATGGCGTCCAAGGCCGGCGGTGGCATGGACTGGACGGAGGCGATGCGCGAGGCAGAGGCCGACTGGAAGCTGTGCCAGCGGCAGGCCGAGGACTGGATGAAGGCCGTCGGGCGGCAGATGTCGCCGGGCGGAGATGGCGACACGCTCGACGGCATCGCCGAGGAGACGCTGCGCCGCATGCTCGACCCGACCCAGTTCTTCGCGGCGGGGACGGACGAGGTGAACCAAGCGATCCAACGCCTTGTGGAAGGGCCGGAGTTCACCGACATCGGCACGCTTGAGCGGCAGGTGCTCAAGGCCACCGGGGAATGGATGGCCCTGCGCCAGGCCAGTGCAGCCTTCAAGGCGGTCACCGCTGCGGCATGGGCGCGGGCCTTCGCCACGTTCTCGCAGGCGACGATAGCCGATCAGTCCCTGATGACGCAGGGTCCGCGGGCGGTCCTTGACCGCTGGCTAAAGGTCGCCAACGAGGAGCTGATCCGCACTCAGGGTACCAAGGCCTTTCTTAAGGCTCAACGCAATCTGTTGACGGCCGGCGTCGACTACCGCCTGAAGGAGCGCGCGCTCGTCGAGGTCTGGTGCGAGACGCACTCGATCCCCACGCGGACCGAGGTCGACGACGTCCACCGGACCCTTCACGACCTGCGCTCCCAGATCCGCGACCTGAAGTCCAGGCTGGCGGCGGCCGAAGCGCGGCCCGCTCGCGCAGCACCCCGCCGCAAGTCCGCGACCAAGAAACAAGCCTGAAAGGCCCCGGCATGCCCGATCAGACCTATCGCCCCGATCAGGCCTGGCGCGAGGCGCTGGAGTTCGGCGCCCGCCTCGCTCACAGCGCCGAAGCGCTCGGCCGCATCCGCGACGAGGATGTCGATGTCGGGGCGACCCCCAAGACCGAGGTCATGCGCGTCGAGAAGGTCACCCTGAGCCGCTACACGCCGCTTGAGGGCGTCGAGGTCAAGACCGGTCCGGTGCTGATCGTCTACGGCCTGGTCGGCCGCTACACCATGGCCGACCTGCAGGAGGACCGCTCGCTGGTGCGCAACCTGCTTGGCCGCGGTGTCGATCTCTATGTGGTCGAATGGGGCAATCCGACGAGAGCCGACCGGTTCCTGAGCATGACGGACTACATCGACTGGTTCCTCGACGATTGCGTCGATCGGATCCGCCAGGAGGTCGGTGTCGACAAGGTCACGCTGCTCGGCATCTGCGAGGGCGGCACCTTCTCAACGCTCTATGCCGCGCGGCACGCCGAGAAGGTGCAGAACCTCATTCTGACCATCACGCCGATCGACTTCCACGCCGACATGGACGATCCCGACGTGGCCCACGGGTTTCTCAACGTCTGGACCCGCAATCTCGAGAATCGGGACATCGAGCGGCTGATCGAGGCCTTCGGCAACCTGCCTGGCGAGATCATGGCCTCGGTGTTCCAGATGCTGACGCCGGTGCGCAACCTGACGAAGTACAATATCGACCTTCTCGACCTTGCCGGCGACGACAAGAAGCTGATGAACTTCCTGCGGATGGAGAAATGGCTTGCCGATCGGCCGCACCATCCGGGAGCCGCGGCACGGCAGTGGCTGATCGATCTCTATAAGGAAAACCGGCTGGTCAAGGGAACGTTCGAGCTCGGCGGCGAGGCGGTCGACCTTCAGCGTCTCACCATGCCGATCCTGAACGTCTACGCGCTGCAGGACCACATTATCCCGCCGCCCTGCGCGAAGGCGCTCGGCCCGCTCGTTGGGACCGAGGACTACACCGAGCTGCCGTTGCCGGGCGGGCACGTCGGGGTCTATGTCAGCAGCAAGTCGCAGGGCATCGTCGGCGATACGGTGTTCGACTGGCTGATCGAGCGGCAGTGATGCAGGGCAAGGTCGTCAGCGGCCCCGATGCGGTGTCGGTCATCCGCGACGGCGACACGGTCTGCATCTCGGGCTTCGTCGGCGTCGGCACGCCCGACGAGCTGCTGATCGCGCTCGAAGCTCGCTTTCTTGCCACCGGCCATCCGCGCGATCTCACCCTCGTCTTCGCCGCTGCCCCCGGAGACGGCAAGGACCGCGGCTTGAACCGGCTCGCGCTTGACGGGCTGGTGCGGCGAGCCATCGGGGGGCACTGGTCGCTTGTACCAAAGCTCGCTGCGATGGCGGTCGTGAACCGCAACGAGGCCTATAACCTGCCTCTCGGCGTCGTCTCTCAGCTCTACCGCGAAATCGCCGGCGCCAAGCCCGGCATGCTGTCGAAGGTCGGCCTCAGGACCTTCATTGACCCAAGGCAGCGCGGCGGCCGCATCAACGAGTGCACCACGGAGGATCTCGTCAGCCTTCAGGTGATCGACGGCGAGGAGTGGCTCTTCTACCGCTGCTTTCCGATCCACGCCGCCCTGCTGCGCGCCACTACCGCCGACCCGCGTGGCAACGCCACGATGGAGCGCGAGGCGCTGAAGCTCGACGCCACCTCCGCCGCTATGGCCGCGCATAACTCCGACGGCGTCGTCATTGTTCAGGTCGAACGCATCGCCACGACTGGCTCTCTCGCCCCGAAGCGCGTCCTCATCCCGGGGGCCTTGGTCGACTGCGTCGTCGTCTCGGAGCCGGAGAACCACCGCCAGACCTACGCAACCTCGTACAACCACGCCTTCTCCGGCGAAATGCGGGTGCCGATCGACCGGCTGCCCCAGATGCCGCTTGACGGGCGCAAGGTCATCGCCCGGCGCGCAGCACTCGAGCTGCCGATCGGCGGCGTCATCAACCTCGGCATAGGCATGCCCGAGGGCGTCGCGTCCGTCGCCGCCGAGGAGGAGATGCTCGAGCACGTCACGCTGACCGCAGAGCCCGGCGTGATCGGCGGAATGCCCCAGGGCGGGCTCGACTTCGGCGCCTCGCTCAATCCCGACGCTATCATCCAACAGAGCCTGCAGTTCGACTTCTACGACGGCGGCGGCCTCGACATGGCTTGCCTCGGCATGGCTGAAACCGATGCCTCGGGCAACGTCAACGTTTCGAAGTTCGGGGCCCGCTTCACCGGCGCGGGTGGTTTCATCAACATCAGCCAGAACGCCGCGCGCCTCGTGCTCGCTGGAACCTTCACCGCCGGCGGCCTCAAGGTCGAGATCAATGACGGCCGGCTGCGCATCGTGCGCGAGGGTCGCATGCGCAAGTTCGTCAGGGCGGTTGAACAGATCACCTATTCGGGCGAACTCGCGGTCGAGACCGGCCAGCCGGTGCTCTACGTCACCGAGCGCTGCGTGTTCACCGTCGCACACGGCGGACTGCAACTCATCGAAATAGCCCCCGGCATCGAGCTCGAGCGCGACATCCTCGCCCACATGGACTTCGAACCCACCATCGGCAAGCTCGTGCAGATGGACCTTCGCCTCTTTCGCCCCGAGCCGATGGGTCTCAGAGCCCAACTCCTCAATGCACCGATCGAAGACCGCATAAATCTCGATGAGAGCGGTCGTCTGGTCGTCAACCTGCGCGGCTACACTGTGCGTCGCCAGGGCGACATCGACGCCATCGTCGCGCGCGTCGAGGCGCTCTGCGCCGACCTGGGCCAGAAGGTCGACATGATCGCATGGTACGATGGCTTCAGCCTCGATCCCGCGCTCGAAGCGGCCTATGCCGACATGGTCGCCCTGATGGAGAAGGCCTACTACCGTTCCTCGACCCGCTTCACCCGAAATCCGTTCACCCGCGCCCGTTTCGGTGCCGAACTCGCCAAACGAGATCTGACAATGCGGCTCCGCCGTGACGCAATCCTGACGCGGGCGCGATGACAAACGGCGAGCTGGCACCGCGCCATGCCACCGTCCGCAGCATCGGCCGGCACGGGTTCCACAACATCGCTTACCTTGACTGGGGCGACCCAGCCGCGGCGGAGATCGTCTTTTGCGTGCACGGGCTCTCGCGCAACAGCCATGACTTTGATCCGCTCGCGCGCGTTCTGGCCGCCCGTCGACGCGTGATATGTCCCGACCTCGCCGGTCGCGGTCGCAGCGATTGGCTCGAGGACCCAAGTGACTACCATCTGCTTCAGTATAACCTGGACCTGACGGTTCTCGCGGCCCGCATCGGTGCGGAGAGTTTCGACTGGATCGGCACCTCGCTCGGTGGCCTGATGGGCATCGCGCTCGCCGGCATCCCAAACTCCCCAATCCGCCGCCTCGTTATCAATGACGTTGCGCCAGAGATTCCGGCGCAGGCGCTTCGGCGCTTGGCCCTCTACCTCGGGGAGGATCGTCTTTTCCCCGACCTCGAAGCTCTCGAGTCGCACCTGCGAGAATCCCTCGCCCCCTTCGGACCTATGACCGACGCCGACTGGCGCCGCATGGCCGAAACGAGTTCGACTTCAACCAAGCAAGGTTACCGCCTCGCCTACGACCCCGGCATCGCCCAGAACTTCCGTCGCTACTGGTTGCTGATCCACGCTCACCTATGGCGCTATTGGGACCACATTCGCTGCCCGGTGCTGATCCTACGCGGAACCGCTTCCGACTTTCTGCCTCCGTTTCTCCTTGAGCGCATGCTCCGCCGCCTGCCGCACGCGGAGGTTATCGAGTTCGAGGGTGTCGGCCACACCCCGACGCTCAATGCGCCCGTTCAGATCGATCCTATCGACGAGTGGCTCATACGGCCTCCGGCTGATTGACTCGCTGCTAGTGTCCTGCTCGACAAATCGGTTACATTCTTGCGACTTTAGAGCGGGAATGGCGAAGGGCCGAGCGGTGGCAATTGTGCTGGAAGCTGCGGAGAAGCGCGACTTGACGGCGCTGACGCGCAAGCACGGCGCACCGCAGGCGTTGGCGAAGCGGGCGCGCATCGTTCTGGCGGCGGCCGAAGGCCTGAACAACAAGGAGATCGCCGCCAGGGT
>JBBQRM010000216.1:0-5563 GCA_038214855.1 Rhodobacterales bacterium
GGCGACGGCACCACGACCGCCACCGTCCTCGCCCAGGCGATCGTCAGGGAAGGCATGAAATCGGTCGCGGCCGGCATGAACCCGATGGACCTCAAGCGCGGCATCGACCTCGCGGTCCAGGCCGTCGTCAAGGACATCGAGAAGCGCGCCAAGCCGGTGAGCTCCTCGGCCGAAGTCGCCCAGGTCGGCACGATCTCGTCGAACGGTGACAGCACCATCGGCTGCAGCGACGAGAGCTTCTTCTCGTGCAGCAGGATCAGCACGTCCTCGAGATCGGCGACCATCTTTTCGGCATTGGTGATGAAGTAGGGCGAGAGGTAGCCGCGGTCGAACTGCATGCCCTCGACCACGTCGGTCTCGGTCTCGAAGCCCTTGTTCTCCTCGACGGTGATCACACCCTCGTTGCCGACCTTCTGCATCGCCTCGGCGATCTGGCGGCCGATCTCGGTCTCGCCGTTGGCGGCGATCGAGCCGACCTGGGCGACCTCCTCGGAGCCGGAGACGGTGCGGGCCTGGGCCTTGATGCTCTCGACGACCTTGGTCACGGCAAGATCGATGCCGCGCTTGAGGTCCATCGGGTTCATGCCGGCCGCGACCGATTTCATGCCTTCCCTGACGATCGCCTGGGCGAGGACGGTGGCGGTCGTGGTGCCGTCGCCAGCCTCGTCATTGGTGCGCGAAGCGACTTCGCGGACCATCTGCGCGCCCATGTTCTCGAACTTGTCCTCGAGCTCGATCTCCTTGGCGACGGTGACGCCGTCCTTGGTGATGCGCGGTGCGCCGAAGGACTTGTCGAGGATCACGTTGCGGCCCTTGGGGCCGAGGGTGACGCACACGGCGTCGGCGAGGATATCGACGCCGCGCAGAAGGCGCGTGCGGGCATCCGTGTCGAACTTGACTTGTTTAGCACCCATGGTGGAGCTCCTTGAATTGGTGGAAATCGTCTGGACGCGGTCGCGCTCAGGCGGCCTGCTGCGCCGCCAAGCCGGCGTCGATCACGCCGAGGATGTCGCTTTCCTTCATGATCAGAAGGTCCTCGCCATCGACCTTGACCTCTGTGCCCGACCACTTGCCGAACAGGACTCGGTCGCCGGCCTTCACGGCCATCGGGATCAGCTCGCCCGAATCCTTGCGCGCGCCCTCGCCGACGGCGATGATCTCGCCCTCGGAAGGCTTTTCCTTGGCGGTGTCCGGGATGATCAGGCCGCCCTTGGTCTTCTCTTCGCCTTCGATGCGGCGGACCAGCACGCGGTCGTGCAGGGGAGTGAACTTCATGGCAGCGTCTCCTTTTGTGCTCAATCTGGCGGTGGATGGATCGTTGCTTGGCACTCTCCACAGCGGAGTGCTAACAGGCTGGTAACTATTCAGCGAGGGAGGGGATGTCAAGAGGCCGGCGGCGGCGAACCGGTGCTGGCCGTTGACCCCGCGCGCCACTTAAGGCAATCGCCGGAGGGCCGCAACCCCGCGGACCCGCATCCGCAGGAGCCTCATGACCCGGATCATCGCGACGCTCGACGAGATCGACGCAGGGCATCGCGTCCTCTACTGCGACCTCTGGGGTTGCCTGCACGACGGGCTGCGCGCATTTCCGGCGGCGGTGGCAGCACTCGAGCGTTTCAGGACGCGCGGTGGGGCGGTGGTGCTGTTGACGAATTCGCCGCGCCCGGCGCGCGGGGTGGCGGCGCAGATGGACGCGCTCGGCGTGCCGCGCGGCTGCTGGGATGCGATCGCCACCTCCGGCGATGCGGCGCAGGAGGCGCTGGCGGCGGGCATGGTCGGCCGCCGGGTCCATCACATCGGCCCAGAGCGCGATCTCACCTTCTTCCGCGACGCCGACGGCCGGCCGCTCGAGGTGGAGCGCGTGCCGCTCGCGGAGGCGGAGGGGATCGTGTGCACCGGGCTCATCGACGACCGCACCGAGACGCCGGCGGACTACCGCGCCACGCTGCTCGAGGCGAAGACCCGGGGGCTGAAGCTCCTTTGCGCCAACCCCGATGTCGTCGTCGACGTGGGCGAGACGCGGATCTATTGCGCCGGCGCCATCGCCGCGGCTTACGCCGAGGCGGGCGGCGAGAGCCTCTATTTCGGCAAGCCGCATCCGCCGATCTATCGGCTCGCGCGTGCGCGGCTGGCCGCGGCGACTGGCGTCGAGCCCGCGCCGGACGAGATCCTCTGCGCGGGCGACGGCATCGCCACCGACATCCTCGGCGCGATGGGCGAGAGCCTCGACGCGATCTTCGTCACGGGCGGCCTCGCGGCGGCGGAGACCGGCACGACCGACGACGGCCCGGACCCGGAGCGGCTCGCGGCCTTTCTCGCGACGGCGCGGCTGTCGCCGCTGCTGGCCATGGCGTATCTTCGCTGAGGCACCGGAGGCGGCTATGGCTCAGGCAGGCGAGGGGCCGCGGATCGGCACGATCTGCATCGAGGACCTCGAGATCGGCATGACCCGGCGGCTCAGCCGCACCATCGGCGACGCCGAGATCGCGCTCTTCGCCGAGCTCTCCTGCGACCGCAATCCGGTGCATCTCGACGAGGCCTATGCGCGGGACACGATCTTCTCGGGCCGGGTGGCGCACGGGATGCTGACGGCGGCGCTGATCTCGGCGGTGATCGGCGAGCAGCTGCCGGGCCACGGCAGCGTCTACCTGCGCCAGAGCCTGCGCTTTCTCGCGCCGGTGCGGCCGGGCGACACGGTCGAGGCCGTGGTTACGGTCGCCGCCATCGACCATTCCCGCCGCCGGGTCACCCTTGATTGCCGCTGCCGCGTGGGCGATACCGACGTGCTCGACGGCGAGGCGCTGGTCCTCGCGCCGAGCGCCAAGTTCGACTGACCCGGCCCCGCCCGCGGGACGGGCCTCCCGCCGGGGGACCGATGCGCAGACATCAGGGCTACCGCGGCCTCGCGGCCGACGACCGGGGTGCTGCCGCGGCGATCGGCAATTTCGACGGGGTGCACCGCGGGCATCTGTCGGTGCTGGCGCTGGCGCGGGACGCGGCCGCACACATCGGCGCGCCCTTCGGCGTCGTCACCTTCGAGCCGCATCCGCGCAGCCTGTTCGACCCCGGCGGCACGCCGTTCCGGCTGATGGACGCCGAGGCGCGCGCCCGGAGGCTGGAGAAGCTCGGCGTCGCGCAGCTCTACGAGATCGGCTTCGACGCAGGCCTCGCCGGGCTCGCGGCGGAGGATTTCGTGCGCGACGTGCTGGCCGGCGGGCTGGGGCTGCGGCACCTGGTGGCGGGCGCGGATTTTCGTTTCGGCAGGGGGCGCGGGGGTGACGCCGAGCTCCTGCGCCGCATGGGCCCCCAGCTCGGCTTCGGCGTGACCATCGCGCCGCTGCTGGCGGATGCGGGCGGCGACGTCTCCTCGACCGCGATCCGCGCGGCGCTGAGCGAGGGGCGGCCGGAGGCGGCGGCGCGGATGCTCGGCCACTGGCACCGGATCGAGGGACGGGTCCAGCACGGCGACAAGCGGGGGCGGACGCTGGGCTATCCGACGGCGAACCTCTGGCTCGACGGGCTGCACCTGCCGCGCTTCGGGGTCTATGCGGTCAGCGTCGATGTGCTCGACGGACCCCATGCGGGACGCTACGAGGGCGCGGCCTCGCTCGGCGAGCGGCCGACCTTCGGCACCAACCGGCCGAACCTCGAGGTCTATCTGCTCGATTTCGCGGGCGACCTCTACGGCGCGCGCATCTCGGTGGCGCTGGTGGCGTTCCTGCGCCCGGAGCTGCGCTTCGAGAGCGCCGGGGCGCTGGTCGAGCAGATGGACCTGGACGTGGCTCAGACGCGGGCGCGGCTGGCAGGGGCGAGGCCGCCCTGATCGGGGGCGTCCGACATCGGGTGTTGCACCGTGCAACATGACTCAGGACGTTGAAAACGTTGAAGAAAATTCGGCGTTTTCATGTTTCGTTAGGAAACGCGCACGCCGCATGCCCCCTCGGGCGGCTGCGGTTTCGGGCTTTCGCGCGGGCGGGATTGCCGCGATCCTCCGGGCCATGGCATCCGATCCGACCGATCCGCGCGGCGCTTGCCTGCCTGTGCTCACGACCGGGCGGCTGATCCTGCGGGCCTTCGAGCCGCGGGACGAGGCGGGATTCGCGGCGATGAACGCCGACCGCCGCACGATGGAGCATTTCCCCGCGCCGCTGTCGGTCGAGGAGAGCCGGGCGCTGATGGCGCGGCTCGGCGCGCGGGCGGCCGCGGAAGGCGTGTGCTTCTGCGCGGTCGAGCGAAGGGCGGATGCAGCGTTCCTCGGCATGGTGGGCCTGTCGCGGGTGCGCTTCGCCAGGCCGCTTCAAGGCGCGCTGGAGGTGGGCTGGCGGCTCGCGCCCGCGCAATGGGGACAGGGCTACGCCACCGAGGCGGCCCGGCGCTGGCTCGGCTGGGGGTTCGACGCACTCGACGCCCCCGAGATCGTCGCCTTCACCGTGGCCCACAACCGCGCCTCGCAGGCGGTGATGCACCGGCTCGGGATGCGGCGCGACCCGTCGCGCGACTTCGGGCATCCCGCCCTGCCGGAAGGCCACCTGCTGCGGCCGCACGTGCTCCATGCGCTGAGGCGGGAGGATCGGGCGACCTGAGCTTCGGGCGGCGCCTCACGACGCCGCCCGAGGTGTCGCGCAAATCGAACCGAAGAAAGGCCATCCGGGGCCTCGATCCCGCCCTCAAATCCTTTCCCTGTGGTTAACGTGAGCCGTAACCCATTGAAACGTAGATGTTACTGGCTCTGCTCAACCTTGAGCAGCCTCGGCTCGTTCCCGGCTTTCCCTCCCCGCCGATCTGGGCGATGGTGCGGTCCATGAGCCGCGATCCCAGCCCTCCCCTGCGCCCCGAGTTCTGGCGCCGCTTCCCGCTCGACGAGCTCACGCGGCCCGAATGGGAGGCGCTTTGCGACGGCTGCGCCAAATGCTGCCTCGTCAAGCTCGAGGACGAGGAGACGGGGGAGATCGCCTATACCGACATCGCCTGCCGCCTGCTCGACCTCGGGACCTGCCGCTGCGGCAATTATGCGCTGCGCCGGCAGCTGGTGCGGGGCTGCGTGGTGATGGACCGCGACAACCTCGAGCGGATCGCGGCCTGGATGCCGCGGACCTGCGCCTACCGGCTGCTGGCGGAGGGGCGCGAGCTCGAACCCTGGCACCCGCTGGTCTCGGGCGATCCGGACAGCGTCCACCGCGCGGGCGTGTCGCGGAAGGGGCGGATGGTCGCAGAATATGACGTGGACGAGGACGAGTGGCAGGACCACGTGATCGAGGACCTCAGCTGATGCACTTCACCTCCGACAACACCGGCCCCGCGGCCCCCGCGATCCTCGAGGCGGTCGTGCGCGCCAACGCCGGCCACGCCGCCTACTACGCGGCGGAGCCGGCGATGGCGCGGGTGACGGCGCGGCTGCGCGAGGTGTTCGAGGCGCCGGAGGCCGCGGTGCATCTGGTCGCGACCGGGACGGCGGCGAACGCGCTGGCGCTCGCGGTCCTGTGCCCGCCCTTCGCCACCGTCTTCTGCCACGAGGGCGCGCATGTTGCAGTGGACGAATGCGGGGCGCCGGAGTTCTACACCG
>JBBQRM010000217.1:0-5542 GCA_038214855.1 Rhodobacterales bacterium
CCTCGCGGGCATCTACGGGCCGGGGCGCAGCGCGCTCGACCGGCTGCGCGGGGGGCGGGCGCAGAGGGTGATCAAGCCGGGTCAGGTCTTCAGCCGCATCCATGTGGACGACATCGCGCAGGGTCTGCGCGCGGCGATGGCGGACCCGGAGCCGGGGCGGATCGTCAACGTCGCGGACGACGCGCCGGCGCCGCCGCAGGACGTGATCGCCTTCGCGGCCGGGCTGCTGGGGATGCCGGTGCCGCCGGAGGTGCCCTGGGAGGCAGCCGATCTGTCGCCGATGGCGCGGAGCTTCTATGCCGAGAGCAAGCGCGTGTCGAACCGCCGGCTGCGTGAGGCGCTGGGGGTGCGGCTGATCCATCCCGACTACCGCGCCGGGCTCAGGGCGATCCTCGCGGCGGAGGGAGGCGCGCCGGAGCCACAGCGGACGTGAAAATCGTTCGCCCCCGTGGCGCGGCGCTGGCAATCCCGGGCGCGATCGGCCAGAGTCTCCGGCAACGAGAAGGTTAACGAGCAGGGTCCGGGCCGCGGCGCGCGGCCGGGGGTTGTTGAGGGTGGCGGGATGAGGCACGGGCGGCTGCGCGCGGGAGCGATGACGCTGATGCTGGCCTGGGCAGCCGGACCGGCGCTGGCGCAGGAGCCGCGGCCGCGGCCGAGCCTGAACCTCTACGGCACGACCGGGCTGATCGACATGCCGACGGCCCAGGCGCAGCCGGACGGGCAAGTCAGCGCCAGCTACAGCCGGTTCGGTGAGACCACCCGGCGCAACTTCACCTTTCAGATCCTGCCGCGGGTGTCGGGGACCCTGCGCTATGCGACGATCCGCAACTGGGGACGGAGCGGCGAGCCGGACTACGACCTGTTCGACCGCAGCTTCGATCTGCAGTTGCAGCTGCTCGACGAGCGCGGCTGGCGCCCGGCGCTGGCGGTGGGGCTGCGCGACTTCCTCGGCACCGGCGTCTATTCCGGCGAGTACATCGTCGCGACCAAGACCGTCGCGCGAGACTTCACGCTGACCGGCGGCATCGGCTGGGGGCGGCTCGCGGGGGTGGGCGGGTTCGAGAACCCGTTCTGCACCGTCGTGGACACGCTGTGCGAGCGCGACCGCGACTTCGGCCTGGGCGGCGAGACGTCGTTCGACACGTTCTTCCGCGGTGGGGACGCGGCGTTCTTCGGCGGCGTCGAATGGCGCACGCCGATCGACAGGTTGACGCTGAAGGCGGAATATTCCTCCGACGCGTATTCGCGCGAGCAGCGGGGACCGCGCGCGGATTTCGACCGCGCCTGGCCGGTGAACCTCGGCGCGGAATACCGGCTGCGCGACGGGGTGACGCTCGGCGGCTACTACATGTACGGCTCGACGCTCGGCTTCAACGTCGCGCTCTCGGCCAATCCCAAGACGCGGCTGGTGCCGGATCTCGGGCCGGGGCCGGTCCCGGTCGTCGCGCGGCCCGCCGGCTACAACCGCAGCGGCGCCTGGGTTGGGAACGAAGCGGCGCGCGGGCAGCTGGTCGAGGGGATCGGCGAGGTCCTGGCGGCGGACGGGATCACGCTCCAGGAGGTTCGCTTCGCACCAGACGTGGTCGACGTGTTCATCGTGAACCGGCGGATCAACCAGACGCCGAAGGCGGTCGGACGCACCGCGCGGGTGCTGGCGGTGGGGCTGCCGCATTCGGTCGAGCGCTTCCGTATCACGCCGATCGAGGACGGGCTGCCGACGACGACCGTGGTGGTGGACCGCAGCGCGCTCGAGGCCCAGGTGGACCGACCCGACGCGGGTGCTGCGAGCTGGCGCAGCGTCGAGATCGCCGGCGCGGTGCCCGCACTCGGCGGCACGGTCTGGCGGCGCGACATCTATCCGGGGTTCCAGTGGTCGGTGCTGCCGGTGCCGTCGTTCCAGCTCTTCGGCGGCAACGACGGGTTCCGCCCGCAGCTGAGCCTTCAGGCGCGCGGAACGCTGCATCTCTCGCCGCAACTGTCGTTCTCGGCGCGGGTCCGCCAGCCGCTGATCGGGACGTTCGACGATCCCGATCCGACGCGCGGCGAGCGGGTGCTGCCGCCGGTGCGGCGCGATTCCGAGCGCTACTACAGCGGCGCCGATCCCAAGCTGATGCGGCTGACCGGCGATTATCTGTTCAAGCTGAACCGCGACATTTATGCCCGCCTGTCGGCCGGCCTGCTGGAGCGCCAGTTCGGCGGGGTCAGCGGCGAGGTTCTGTGGAAGCCGGCCGCGCAGCGCTGGGGGCTGGGCCTCGAGCTCAACTACGTGAAGCAGCGCGACTTCGACGACATCATAGGCTTCGACTTCTACGACTACGACGTGGCGACCGGGCACGCGTCGGTCTACTGGGACACCGGCTACAAGGGGCTCGAGCTGCAGGTGGACGCCGGCCGCTATCTCGCCGGCGACTGGGGGGCGACGGTGTCGGTGAGCCGGTGGTTCGCGAACGGCTGGTCGGTCGGTGCCTTCGCCACCAAGACCGACGTCACGGCCGAGGATTTCGGCGAGGGCAGCTTCGACAAGGGCATCACGCTGTCGATCCCGCTGCGCTGGTCGACGCCGTTCGAGACGCGCCAGCGGATCACCGGCGACCTGCGGTCGCTGTCGAGCGACGGCGGCTCGCGGCTCGACGTCGCCAACCGGCTCTATCCGAAGGTGCGCGAATACGACCGCGCCCGTCTCGAGCGCAACTGGGGAGCCTTCTGGCAATGATGCGGGCCATCTGCCTTCTGTCGCTCGCAGCACTCGGCGCCTGCAGCAGCGGCGACAGCGATCCGATCGTCGGCGCCGCGATCGCCGAGCTGCGCGGCGTGCTGCCGGGCGGCGCCGCGCGGCGGGCCGAGGCCGCCGGCCCGCCGCCGCGCGCGGTGACCCGCGCCGACATCGAGGCCGCAAACGTGGCGGCGATCCGCGCGCGGCTCGAATCGGATCCGCAGCCGACGCTGATGCTCGCGGCGTCGGCGAACGGCGGCTATGTGACCTATGCCTCGCCGTTGAGGCAGGAAATCACCCTGCGCGGGTCGCAGATCGCCGCCACCCGCGGCCTGGGCGCCGACCTGCTGTCGGCAAGCAGCGGTCCCGTGGATCCGCTCGTCCGGGCGATTCCCCCGGCGCGCTGGCCGGCGCGGGTCGAGCGCAGCTACGAGTTCCCGGCGGACGGTCCGCGCGGGCGGATCGAGACCTACACATGTACGTTCGAGCCGGGCGAGCCGAGCGAGGCGGTCATTCTCGAGCGGCGCTACGCAGGTTTCGAGATCGCCGAGATCTGCCAGGGTGAGGCGGGCAGCTTCGAGAACCTGCATTTCGCCGATGCGGCGAGCGGCTTCGTCTGGCGCAGCCTGCAATGGGTCGGGCCCGAGATGGAGCTCGTCGACCTCCAGGTGCTCGAGCCCTACACCGGGAACTGACGCCATGAACTGAAAAGGGGCAGCGCCGTTCGGCACCGCCCCCGTTCAGGTCCCGGCACCGTCCCCGGTGCCGCCACGACGATCAGTTGGTCGTGTCGTCGTCGTCGTCGTCGTCGTTGGAGATCGCATAGGCGATCGCAGCCAGGCCGATCACCGGGATCAGCCAGGCGGCATTCGAGCCACCCATCGGCGCTGCCGGCTCGGCCACGATGATTTCCTGTTCCGCAGGCGCTTCGAACACCAGATTGCCGGCGAAGGCCTGACCGGCCATCAGGAGAGCCGCCGCAGTGCTTACGATAAGTTTCATTGTTGTCTCCTCATAGGGTGCGGGTCTGCGATACTGCTAGCTCGCCCGGACCTGCG
The DNA here is from genome assembly GCA_038214855.1 of Rhodobacterales bacterium. Lineage (GTDB taxonomy): Bacteria > Pseudomonadota > Alphaproteobacteria > Rhodobacterales > Rhodobacteraceae > Amaricoccus. The sequence continues at coordinate 3,772 of JBBQRM010000217.1, forward strand.
AGCGGACAAGCTAATTTTGGCACCATAACCAGCATTTCACCATGTCTTCAACGTGTGAAACCGGCTTCCTCGACTAAATCACAGGTGTTGTCAAATTAGCAACACCGGCGTTCCCACCTTGGCACGATCATACACCTCGAGGATGTGGTCGTTGAACAACCCGATGCAGCCGTTCGAGGATTGCCGCCCGATCTTGCGGATGTCGTTGGTCCCGTGGATCCGGTAGGCGCCTGGGAACCCCAGGTTGAGTGCGCGGATGCCGAGCGGGTTGTCCGGCCCGGCCTCGACGTAGCGCGGCAGGTCGGGGTTGCGCTTGAGCATGTTCTCGGTCGGCCGCCACTCGGGGTCCGGGCGCTTCAGCGTAACCGAGGTGCGGCCGCGGCGGGTGAGCTGGCCGTTGAGCGGCACCGAGGTCGGATAAATGTGGTAGAATCCGTCCGCACCCCAATAATGCAGCACCCGGTCGTTGGTGTCGCACAGGATCGCATCCTGGGAGATCGAACCGAAATGATCCTGCCAGCGGCGCGTTCTAAGGCCCGAGATGCGGCGCAGCAGCCGCGGCTGGTCGAGCGCGTCCGGCACGTAGTCGCGCAGGCCCTGGTCGCTCTGCGCCCAGGCGGGAGCGGCGGTCGCGGCGAGGACGCCTGCGCCCAGACCGAGCGCGAGCCTGCCGAAGCCGCGGCGGTCGTAGGGGCGATCGGGTTTCATCTGCAACTCCTGCGATTAAAACAAAGGGAAGACCGGCGAGGTTAAGCCAAGCATTGCATTCCTGCAACTCACACTTCGGGCAGAAGCGTTAACGCGGGCTTAGCGTTTGAACGGGCTCGGGAAACCGGCTAAGGACGATGATCGGACAACGATTTGACGGATGATCCCATGTTCCGCACTCTGCTTGGTGCAGCCACCGTGGCCGCGGCGCTTGCCGCCTGCTCCGGGCCGCAGCCCGGGGGCGGGGGGTTGCGCATCTCGCCGGCAGAGACCGGCGCCATCCGGCTCCGGCATCTCGACGCGGTGAACGCCGTACGTAACCAGGCGGGTGTAGCGCCGCTGCAGCTCTCGGCCGAGCTCAACGCCGCCGCCGAGACCCACGCGCGCGACATTGCGGTGCAGGGCCGCGCCTGGCACTTCGGCTCCGACCTGACCAGCCCGCGCGAGCGCGCCTTCCGCGCCGGCTACCGCGGCGAGATCGTCGGCGAGAACCTGTCGGAAGGTGCCGACAGCGATCTGACGGTGCTCAAGACCTGGCTCGACTTCGAGGATACGCGACGGATCATCGTCGCCCCCGAAGGCAGGGGCCTCGGGCTCGGCTGGTTCCAGGAGCCGGGCGGCAAGATCTGGTGGGTCCAGCTCGTCGGCGAATGACCGCCGGCCGCGGGCCTGTCAGGCAAGGATGGTGATCGGTGTGCCGTCCGGGACCGTCGCCCACATCTCCTCGATCTCGGCGTTCGTCACCGCGATGCAGCCGGCGGTCCAGTCCTGCCCCGATCCGTAGCGGTTCCCCGGGCGCACCGGCTCGCCATGGATGAAGATATCGCCGCCCGGATCGACGCGCATCGCCCGCGCCCGCGCCACGTCGGCAGCGTTGGGATAGCTGATCCCGAGGCTGAGGTAGAACTCGCTGCGGGGATTGCGCCGATTGATGTAGTACTGGCCCTCCGGCGTGCGCCCGTCGCCGCTCGACGTCTTGTGGCCCTGCGGCGTGAAGCCGAGGCCGACGCGGTACTGAGCGATCGGCTGGCGGCCGGTCATCAGCGTCAGGGTACGGGCGGAC
>JBBQRM010000218.1:0-5528 GCA_038214855.1 Rhodobacterales bacterium
AGGAGGCGACCGACACGCTGAGGCGGTACGGTTACGCGATGGCCCGGACGCTGGTGAACGAGGACGAGCCGGCGCATATGGAGCGCCGCCGGGTGCTGATGGAGCATTTCATCCCCGAGAACCTCGGCGCCAGGGAAGACACGATCCGCCGGCTGACGCGCGAGAAGATCGACGCGTTCATCGACAGGGGGCGGGCCGACCTGGTCGAGGAGATGCTGTGGGAGATCCCGCTGACCGTCGCACTGCACTTCCTCGGCGTGCCGGAGGAGGACATGGAGACGCTGCGCCGGTTCTCGGTCGCGCATACGGTCAACACCTGGGGACGCCCGTCACCGGAAGAGCAGGTCGAGGTGGCGCATTCGGTCGGGCGCTTCTGGCAGTACGCGGGCTCGGTACTGGAGAAGATGCGGGCCCAGCCGGAGGGTCCCGGCTGGATGCACTACGCCATCCGCCGGAATGCCGAGATGCCCGAGGTCGTCACCGACAGCTACCTGCATTCGATGATGATGGCGATCATCGTGGCCGCGCACGAGACCACGGCGCTCGCCTCCGCCAATGCGATGAAGCTCCTGCTGACCCATCGCGAGGCATGGCAGGACATCTGCGACGACGCCTCGCTGATCCCCAATGCCGTCGAGGAATGCCTGCGCTACGCCGGCTCGGTGGTGGCCTGGCGGCGGGAGGCGACGGCGGACACCGAGATCGGCGGCGTCGCGGTCCCCAGGGGCGCCAAGCTGTTGATCGCGACGGCGTCCGGCAATCACGACGCGCATCGTTTCGAGAGCGCCGACGCCTTCGACATCTATCGCGACAACGCGGTCGAGCATCTCACCTTCGGCTACGGCAGCCATCAGTGCATGGGCAAGAACCTCGCGCGGATGGAGATGCGCATGTTTCTCGAGGAGCTCAGCCGCCGACTGCCGCACATGCGGCTGGTCCGCGATCAGGAGTTCACCTACCTGCCCAACGTCGCGTTCCGGGGACCGGACCATGTGTGGGTCGAATGGGATCCGGCCTGCAATCCCGAACGCAGCGATCCTGGCGCGCGGGATCCGCGAGCCTCCTTCGCCGTCGGCGCGCCCTCCAAGAAGGCGATCGCGCGGACCGTCAGGGTGGCGGACGTCCGGCGGGAGGCCGAGAACGTCGTGGGCCTCACCTTCGAGGACGTCCACGGCAGGGCGATGCCCGCCTGGAGCGCGGGGGCGCATGTGGAGGTGGTGGCCGGTGCCTTCGAGCGGCGCTATTCGCTGTGCGGCAAGCGCGACGCGCCGACGCTGTCGGTGGCCGTCCTGCGCGAGGACGCCGGGCGCGGCGGATCGCGGCACATGCATGAGGCGGTGCGGCCTGGTGCTATCCTGCGTCTGCGCGGACCCCGCAACCACTTCCGGCTGAACGCCGAGGCCAGGCATCACATGCTGATCGCCGGCGGCATTGGCATAACCCCGATCCTCGCGATGGCGGACCGGCTGAAGGAGCTCGGCCAGACCTACGAGGTGCATTACGCGGGCCGGTCGCGGGCGGGGATGGCGTTCCTCGACCGGTTGGCCCGCGATCACGGCGCGCAACTCGCCGTCTACCCCGCCGACGAAGGACGCCGCGCCGATCTGGCCGATCTGGTCGCGGGGCGGAGCGAAGGGACGCAGATCTATGCCTGCGGGCCGGAGCGGCTGATCGGTCGCCTGCAGACGCTGACCGCCGAGGCGCCGAAGGGCACGCTGCGCTTCGAGCATTTCTCCGCGGAGGCGGGCCTCGACCCCGCGCTCGAGATCGGGTTCGACGTGGATCTGACGGAGTCCGGGATCAGCCTGCACGTCCCGCCGGACCGGAGCCTGCTCGACATGCTGCGCGCCGCCGGCCTCGATGTTCCCAGCGACTGCGAGGAGGGGCTGTGCGGCAGCTGCGAGGTTGCGGTCGAGGCGGGCGCGATCGACCATCGCGACAAGGTGCTGACGGCGCAGGAGCGTGCGGCCGACACGCGCATGATGAGCTGCTGCTCGCGCGCCGCAGGTGGCTGCACGTTGAAGATTGCGCTGTAGCCATCGGGCGGCAGAAACTGAGAAGATCGAATTCGACATGCAGGGAGGAAGACCGGACATGCTGAACCATCTCAAGACGGCCGTGGTGGGCGCCGTCGCACTCTGGGCGCTGCCCGCATCGGCCGCGACCACGCTGAAGGTCAGCCATTATCTGCCGGCGGTCCACGGCATCCACACCGATTTCATCCTGCCCTGGACCGAGGACATCACCGCCTGCACGAACGGCGAGGTTCAGTTCGAGGTGTTTCCCGCGGGCTCGCAGCTCGGCAACGTGGCGCGCCAGCAGGAACAGGTGATGGCGGGGGTCGTGGATGTAGCCTTTGGCCTGACCGGAATCCCGCGTGGCCGCTTTCCGCGGACCTCGCTGATCGACATCCCGTTCCTGACCCGCGACGCGGGGGCGGCGAGCTATGCGCTCTGGGAGATCTACCCCGAATACCTGGCCGAGGAATACCAAGGCCTCAAGGTGCTGGCGCTGAACGCCCACAACGGCGGGCTGATCCATACCGCCGGCAAGAAGGTCGAGACGATGGAGGATCTCGAGGGGCTGCGCATCCGCACGCCCAGCCCCGCCGCCTCCGAAATGCTGTCCTACCTCGGCGCCACGCCGCAGGGCCTGCCGCCGGGCGAGGTCTACGAGAACCTGCAACGCGGCGTGATCGATGGCACGCTGTTTCCCTGGGATCCGGTCAAGTCCTTCGGGCTCAACGAGGTGCTGAACTACCACCTCGATGCCGGCACCTACACCGTCTCGTTCTTCTTCGTGATGAACGAGCGGGCCTACGACCGGCTGAGCGGCGAGGCCAAGGCCTGCATCGACCGCTATTCCGGCGATGCGCTGGTCGCCAGGTTCGGCGACTGGTGGGACGCCTGGGACGCGCCGGGCCGCGAGGACGCGGTCGCTGCCGGCCACGAGATCACCGAGCTCTCCGACGAGGAACGCGCGCGCTGGCGTGAAGCGCTGCAGCCGATGATCGCAGCCTATCTCGAGAGCGTGAAGGCCGAAGGCGTCGACAATGCAAAGGAGATCTATCAGGCGCTCCAGGACAAGATCGCCGAGTTCGAGGCGTCGAATTGATCCGCCCCTCCGATCCGGGCTGATCCCGCAGCGGGCCGTGCCCGGCCCGTACCCGACCGGAGGGCGAGAGACCGCATGACGACGCTGACACTCTGGCTCCGACGCCTCGTCTGGGTCCTGGCGGTGGTCGGCGTGCTGGCCTATTCCGCGGCCGCCGTCGTCACCGTGGCGGACATCCTCGGTCGCAGGATCGGCCTGCCGATCGACGGGGTGGTCGATCTGGTCCAGCTCTTCGTCGTCGCCGGCGCCTGGCTCGTCATGCCCTTTGCCTTCATGACGGGGGCGCATGTCGGGGTGGACTTCGTGGTGAACGCCCTGTCGCGGCGCGCGCGCCGCACGCTGAACCTGATCTCCGCAGTCGTGGCTTTCGTGCTCGTCGCGCTGATGCTCTGGCAGGGGGTGGCGACCTTCGTCGTCCGCGCGGCCTATGGCGACAAGTCGCAGCAGCTGGGGATCCCGATCTCGTGGTTCTGGTACCCGTTGCTCATAGGCCTCGCCGCGGCGCTCGTCGGCGTGGTGCTGGGATTGCAGACGGTCTGGCGGGCGGGGCACGAGAATGAGTGACGCATGGCTCGGCCTCGCGGGCTTCGGCGCGGTCCTGGTGCTGATCTTTATGGGACTGCCGGTCGCCGTCGCGATGGGCGCGATCGGAGTTCTGGGCTACTGGTGGATGAACGGCTGGGCCGGGGCGGCGTATGTGCTGGGATCGGCGCCGTTCGAGTCGATCTTTCCCTACTCGTTCAGCGTGATCCCGCTCTTCGTCATGATGGGGGTCTTCGCCTCGCACGCCGGGCTGTCGCGGTCGCTGTTCGACGTGATCAACAGCTTCCTGGGGCATGTGCGCGGCGGGCTCGCCATCACGACGATCGGCGCCTGCGCGCTCTTCGGCGCCATCTGCGGGTCTTCGCTGGCGACGGTCGCGACCATCGGCCGGGTCGCGATGCCGCAGATGCAGCGCCACGGCTACGACGCGTCGCTGTCATCGGCCACGGTGGCGGCGGGCGGCACCCTGGGAGTGCTGATCCCGCCCTCGATCCTCCTGGTGATCTACGGGCTGCTGACGCAGAGCTCGATCGGCCGGCTCTTCATCGCGGCACTGGTGCCGGGCGTGCTGGGCGCCATGCTCTATGCGCTCGCGATCGTCGTGAAGGTCGGGATCGACCCCGGGCTCGCGCCGCGCGCCGAGCGCACCGACTGGACGGGGCGGATGCGTCTGCTGGGCCGGATCTGGCCGGTGGTCGTACTCTTCGCCACGGTGATCGGAGGGATCTATCTGGGCTGGTTCTCGCCCACCGAAGCTGCCGCGGTGGGCGCGGTCGGGGCCTTCCTGCTGGCGCTCCTCTCGGGCGAGCTGACGCGCGCGACACTGGTTGCCTCGGCCCGGGAGACGGCGGGGCTGACGGGGATGATCTTCTTCATCCTGGTCGGTGCGGCGCTCTTCAACTTCTTTCTGGAGAACACCGGCCTTCCGCAGTTCCTGATCGGCCTGATCGAGGCGGCCGGGCTCGCCCCCATCACGGTAATGGTGCTGATCCTGATCTTCTACATCGTGCTCGGCTGCTTCATGGATGCGATGTCGATGATCCTGCTGACGGTGCCGCTGCTGGCGCCGGTGGCGCTGGAGCTCGGGTTCGATCTGATCTGGTTCGGGATCGTCGTGGTCACGGTCGCCGAGATCGGCCTGATCACGCCGCCGATCGGGATGAACCTGTTCGTGGTCCAGGCCACCCTGCCGGGCCTCACGCAGGGCACCGTCATCCGCGGCATCCTGCCCTTCATCCTGGCCGACGTCGTGCGCCTGGCGCTGCTGCTTGGCTTTCCTGCAATCGCGCTCTGGCTGCCCGGCGCGATGTTCTAGAGCGATCTTCAAACGGATTGACCTGGCCGGAGCCGGGGATGCTCAAGGGTGCTCAAGGTTGAGCAAATCGACAAGATATTGATTTTCAATGTTTTTTCTGGTGTCATTAACCACATTGAAAGGATTTCGGACCGTTGGACGTCCTGGCAGGTCGCGCTGCGGCATCGCCAGCAATTCCTCGCGGCCGGCGTCGGTGCGGTCCGCGAAGGCGCGCCGCGTGCCGTGCATCGCCAGCGTCTGCGCGAGGCTCGCCGCCGACTGCGCCGGGTCGCTCTCGTCCAAGCGCAGCCCGTCGCCGGTGATCGGGCCGGCCCACCTGCCCTCGGTGCCGAGGCGACGCACCGCGCGGTGCTCCTTCTCCTCAAGCGGCACGACCTTCACCATCGGCTCGCCCTTCGCCGCCGCCTCGACCAGCCGCGACAGATGCGTCTTCGCCTCGTGGATGTTGACCGACTTCATCGCCGCCACCGGACTAAGTCCGGTTAGTTTGGTCCGTTCCGCTCCGGGGTTCAACGTATGATTCTGCCGCGCATTCCCTCGTTCCGGCTCGACGGCC
>JBBQRM010000219.1:0-5527 GCA_038214855.1 Rhodobacterales bacterium
CGATGATCTTCTGCTTCCGACGCGCTTCGCTTTCCCGCTTCTGCTGCTCATACTTGAACTTGCCGAAGTCCATGATCTTGCAGACGGGGGGCGAGGCATTGGGCGAGATCTCGACCAGATCGAGGCCCGCCTCCTCGGCGAGCGCCATGGCACGCTCGGGTGTCACGACGCCGACGTTTTCGCCTTCGGCGCCGATGAGGCGGATTTCGGGAACGCGGATCCGGTCGTTGACGCGGGGTCCGGTGTCGCGCGTTGGCGGCGCGTTGTGGGGTCTGCGGGCTATGGCCGTTGCATCCTTTTGATCGTTTATACCTTGAGAAGACCGGAGCGAAGCACCCCGGACGGGAAGCATCATATGCGAAGTCGGCGGCCAAGTGAAGACGCCGGCTCAGGCATCGAGCGTGGCGCAGAAGCCCGCGATGCGGCGGCAGGCTTCGGTCAGCGTCGCATCGTCGGCGGCATAGCTGATGCGGAAATGCGGCGACAGGCCGAAGGCAGCGCCGAAGACCACGGCGACCCCGGTCGCCTCCAGGAGCGCCGCGGCGAAATCCTCGTCGGTATCGAGACGACGGCCCTGCGGAGTGCTGCGGCCGATCAGCCCGGCGATGGAGGGATAGACGTAGAAGGCGCCCTCGGGCACGGGGCAGGCGATGCCGGGGATGGCGTCGAGTGCCGCGACCACGAGATCGCGGCGGCGCAGGAAGGCCGTGCGCGCCTGCTCGAGGTAGTCCTGCGGACCTTCGAGTGCTGCCACCGCCGCCCATTGGCTGATCGAGCAGGCGTTGGTGGTGGACTGGCTCTGGAGCGTGGTCATCGCCCGTATCAGCCCGGCGGGTCCGGCGCCGTAGCCGATGCGCCAGCCGGTCATCGCATAGGCCTTGGAGACGCCGTTGACGGTGAGCGTGCGCTCCGCCAGCTCCGGCGCGACCTCGGCGGGTGTCGCGAAGGCGAAGGGCGGGTAGGCGATGTGCTCGTAGATGTCGTCGCTCAGCACCCAGACTTGCGGATGGCGTGCGACCACCGCCATCAGCGCCGCGACCTGCGCCCGGTCGTAGCCGGCGCCGGTCGGATTGGAGGGCGAGTTGAGGATCAGCCAGCGGGTGCGCGGCGTGATCGCCGCCTCCAGCGCCTCGGGGGTGAGGCGGAAGCCGGTCTCGAGCGACGTCGGCACGATCACAGGCGTTGCATCCGCGAGCCGGACGATGTCGGGGTAGCTCACCCAGTAGGGCGCCGGCACGATCACCTCGCAGCCGGGGTCGAGTGTCGCCATCAATGCGTTGAAGATCACCTGCTTGCCGCCGGTCGAGACCATCACCTGGTCGGGGGTGTAGTCGAGCCGGTTGTCGCGGCGGAACTTCGCGACGATGGCTTCCTTGAGCTCCGGGATGCCGTCGGGCGCGGTGTAGCGGGTCTCGCCGCGGTCGATGGCGGCCTTGGCGGCCTCGCGGATGTGGGCGGGCGTGTCGAAGTCCGGCTCGCCGGCGCTGAGCGAGACGATGTCGCGGCCGGCCGCCTTGAGCGCGCGCGCGCGCGACGTGATCGCGACCGTGGGCGATGGCTTGATGCGGCCCAGCGCCGCCGAGAGCGGGGGTGCGGCCTGCATGTCGCCTCCGGTTTGCAATGGCTCCGCCGGTGTCTTAGGGTCCGCCGCGACCCCGCACAAGCCGGGAGGAGCGAGAGGGACGGCGATGGAGGCGACGGGCACCGAGGCACCGGCGGATGATTACAGCGACGAGACCGCGACCTTCGGCGACCGGCTGGTGCTGGCGCGCGAGGCGGTGGGCATGACCCAGGAGGACCTCGCGCACAGGCTCGGGATCAAGCTCGCGACGCTCAAGACCTGGGAGGAGGACCGCGCCGAGCCGCGGTCGAACAAGCTGCAGATGCTGGCCGGCATGCTCAACGTCTCGATGGGCTGGATGATGAGCGGACGGGGGCCTGCGCCCATGGAGGCAGCGGGCGATGTGGCCGACCCGGTTCAGGCCTGCCTCGCAAGCCTGCGCGACCTCAGGGCGGACCAGATGCGGCTGGTCGAGAAGATGGCGCGGCTCGAGAAGCGCCTGCGCGCGGCGCTCTGAGGTGAGCGAGGCGCAAGAGGTCCGGCTGAAGCGGCTGGCGATGCGCAGCTGGCGCCGCGGCACGCGCGAGATGGACCTGCTGCTCGGGCGCTTCGCGGATGCCGAACTGGCGGGGCTCTCGCCGGAGGCACTCGACGGCTACGAGAGCCTGATTGCCGAGGACGATCCCGACCTCTACCGCTGGATCAGCGGACAAGCGAGTATTCCACCGCGGCATGCAGAGATCGTGGCACGAATTCGCCGATGTCACGAGCGGGCAACCATTCGCTGACTGCCTGCGGCATCTTTAACCACTTGTACAGGTATTTGCGCAAACGTCTCACGCAACGGCCAGTTTGCGGAGAGACACCATGAGTATGCACGCCACCGTCGCGGAGGGTCCGCCCGGAGAGGTCGAGGATTTCCTCGGCGCCTATCTCGAGACGCTGGCGATGGTGGAACGGCTGCACCGTCTGCTGCTCGACGTGGTCAAGGACGAGTTCGAGCGCCTCGGCGTCATCGACATCAATTCGGTCCAGGCACTGCTCCTGTTCAACGTCGGCGACAACGAGGTCACTGCGGGCGAGCTGAAGACCCGCGGCTACTATCAGGGGTCCAACGTCTCCTACAATCTCAAGAAGCTGGTGGAATGCGGCTACATGCACCACCAGAAATGCGAGGTCGACCGCCGCGCGGTGCGGGTTCGGCTGACCGAGAAGGGCCGGAGCATCCGCGGCATCATCGCCGACCTGTTCCAGCGCCACGCCGACGGGATCATGAGCCGCGAGGTGCTGGGCAACATCCGGCTTACGGACATGAACGCGAGCCTGCGGCGGATGGAGCGCTACTGGTCCGATCAGATCCGCTACATCTACTGAGCCGGCCGGGGGATCGGACACGCCGCGTGTCGCTTCGGCCACAACATTTGCGCCCCCGGCAACTACCGTGCACAAGCGGCTAAAAAGATGTTAGCATTGCACAAAACCAGATGCGGCGCCGAGGCTGATTCGGCGCGGCACGGATAATCCAGGGGCAAACGAGGCAAGGGGGATCTGTTCGCAGATCCATGGGCATTCCGGTGGACGACCACGACGCCAGCCAGACCCGGTCCTACGAATACGTCCTCGGCGACGAGCTGAGGGGCGAGCGCGCGACGCTTGGCAAGTCGCTGCTCGACGTCCAACGCGACCTGCGCATCCGCGCCTCCTATATCGCGGCGATCGAGGACGCGCAGGCCGACGCCTTTCCGAACCCGTCCTTCGTTCCGGGCTACGTGCGCTCCTATGCGCGCTATCTTGGGCTGAACGCCGACGAGGTCTATGCCCGTTTTTGCCGGGAGAGCGGCTTCAGCCCGACGGCCGCGTCGGGCCCGGCCGCCGCCCCGCGGGGTGCCGTGAGCCGCGCGGCCGTGGCTTCCGGCGCCGGCAGCTTCCGGCCGAACTTCCCGATGGCCGAGGTGAAGAGCCGCGGCCTGCCGCGGGTTCCGGTCTCGGCGATCGGTTCGCTGGTGGTGCTGGCGGGGCTTGCCGCCGGCCTCGGCTACGGCGGCTGGACGGTGCTCCAGAACATCCAGCGCGTCCAGTTCGCGCCGGTCGAGGAGATGCCGCTCGCCGTGGCCGAGATCGACACGCTTCAGGCACCCGAAGCGCTGTCGCTCGCCGATACCGGGCTGAGCGAGCTCGCCAAGCCCGTGGCCGCGACCGCGCTGGCCGAGCTCTACCGCCAGCAGGAGCTGGAGGTGCCGATCCTGGTGCCGCGCGACGGGCCGATCGCCGGCATCGATCCCGACCGCATCGGCCTTCTCGCCGGTTACGGCTCGCCGCAGGAGGCAAAGCTCCTGCCCGCGAGCCAGGCGCTCCAGCCGACCGCCGCCCTCGAAGTCGAAGCGCCGGTGCCCGATCCCCAGGTCACCGCCATCGCCGAGCGCCCGCGGGTCACGCTGCTCGCCGAGCGCGCCGCCTGGTTGCGCGTCTATCTCGAGAACGGCACGGTGATCTTCGAGCGCATCCTGGAGAAGGGCGAGAGCTATTCGCCGCCCGACGACGTCGAGGCGCCGCTGGTCTGGGCCGGCAATTCCGGCTCGGTCTACGTGCGGGTCGGCGAGACCCTGCGCGGGCCGCTCGGCCCCGGCACCCGCGCGGTGCGCGACGTGCTGCTGGAGCCGCAGTCGCTGACCGAGCAGTTCCCGCCGGTGGCGGACGTGCCCGAGGGCCTGACGCAGACGCTCCAGACCACCGCCCAGCGCGCCGAGATCGAGCTCCCGTCCCAGTGACGTTTCGCGCCGGGCGGGGTGACTTCCTGCGCCCGTGGGCTTATGTTCCGCGGCAATCCATCGGTCGCGGGAAAGCCCACGCATGACGCACAATCCGATCCGCCCCTGGCGCAACATCGAGCGGCGCCGGTCGCGCCAGATCATGGTCGGCTCGGTCCCGGTCGGCGGCGACGCGCCGATCTCGGTCCAGACGATGACCAACACGCTCACGCACGACGTGGCGGCCACGGTGGCACAGGTCCAGGCCTGTGCCGAGGCCGGGGCCGACATCGTGCGCGTCTCGTGCCCGGACGAGGCCTCGACGCGGGCGCTGCGCCAGATCGTGCGCGAGAGCCCGGTGCCGATCGTCGCCGACATCCACTTCCACTACCGCCGCGCCATCGAGGCGGCCGAGGCCGGTGCTGCCTGTCTGCGCATCAACCCCGGCAACATCGGCGCGCCGGCGCGCGTGCGCGAGGTGATCCGTGCTGCGCGCGACCACGGCTGCTCGATGCGCATCGGCGTGAACGCGGGCAGCCTCGAGAAGCACCTGCTGGAGAAATACGCCGAGCCCTGCCCGGAGGCGATGGTCGAGAGCGGGCTCGACCACATCCGCATCCTTCAGGACAACGATTTCCACGAGTTCAAGATCAGCGTGAAGGCGTCGGACGTGTTCCTGGCAGCCGCGGCCTATCAGGCGCTGGCGGAGGCCACCGACGCGCCGATCCACCTCGGGATCACCGAGGCCGGCGGGCTGATCAGCGGCACGGTGAAATCCGCGGTGGGTCTGGGGACGCTGCTGTGGGCCGGGATCGGCGACACTTTGCGCGTCAGCCTCTCGGCCGATCCGGTCGAGGAGGTCCGTGTCGGCTTCGAGATCCTCAAGGCGCTGGGCCTGCGGCATCGGGGGGTCAACATCATCTCCTGCCCGTCCTGCGCCCGGCAGGGGTTCGACGTGATCGAGACGGTGCAGGTGCTGGAGAAGCGGCTCGAGCACATCAGGACGCCGATGTCGCTGTCGATCATCGGCTGCGTGGTCAACGGGCCGGGCGAGGCGCTGATGACCGATATCGGGTTCACCGGCGGCGGGGCGGGCGCCGGCATGGTCTACATGGCCGGCAAGCCGCATCACAAGCAGTCGAACGAGACGATGATCGAGCACATCGTCGAGCTGGTGGAAGCGAAGGCCGCCGAGCTTCGGCTCAGCAACGGGCTGGGG
>JBBQRM010000220.1:0-5523 GCA_038214855.1 Rhodobacterales bacterium
CCGATCTGCTGAACGGACGCGGCGGCGCCGTTGTGATGATCGGCGGCGCGGGCAACGACCGCTACATCGCCGACACGCATCTCGACCGGATGGTCGAGATGCTCGCAGGCGCCGCCGGCGGCCGGGACAAGGTCGTCGCCACCGCTTCCCTCTCGCTCGGCGCCAATCTCGAGACGCTGGTGCTGGCCGGACGCGCGGTCTCGGGGGGCGGCAACGGCGAGGCGAACGTGCTCGTCGGCAATGCGCTCGCCAACAACCTCAACGGCCGCGGCGGCCACGACGTCATCGCCGGACGCGGCGGCGCCGACACGCTCTTCGGGGCCGCGGGGCGCGACGTATTCCGCTTCTTCGACGTCTCGGAGTCCACCCCCCGCCACTTCGACCGGATCAAGCCCGCGAGCGGGGTCGCGGCGTTCGAGGGCGCCGGTGCCGCGCCCGGCGACCGGATCGACCTGCGCGCCATCGACGCCGACGAGGGAGCGCGGGGCGACCAGGCGTTCCACTTCGGCTCCGCCCACGGCGCCGGCAGCCTCTGGGCCAAGGAATGGCGCGGCATGACCTATATCCGCGCGCATGTCGATGACGACGACGTTTTCGACTTCCAGCTCCGCATCGAGGATGGCGCCGTGCGCGCCAGCGCCTACACCGCCGACGACTTCCTGCTCTGAACCCTCAGAGACCGCATCGCAGACGCTCGCGCTACGAGACCTTCTTATCCAGATACATCAGTACCTTGCAGGCGATTTTTAGTATGACACTGCCCTGCATAGAGGGATCAGGAAGCGCCCTCTCTTCCCTTCCCCGATTTGTCCCGTGACAAATCGAGGCGCAGCACCGATTCGCAAAAGCAAATCAGCGTTCATCAACGAAAACAACGAGATACTTATAGTTTCAAGTTGGACACGTCCGCCTCGCAGCAGCGCGCCCGTCCCTTTCTCGGTCCGGCCGACCCTCACGTATCGAGATTCGCGACGCTGAGCGCGTTCGTCTGGATGAACTCGCGCCGCGGCTCGACCACGTCGCCCATCAGCTTGGTGAAGATGTCGTCGGCGTCGGCGACGTCCTCGACGCGGACCTGGAGCAGCGTGCGCGCCTCCGGGTCGAGCGTGGTCTCCCACAGCTGCTCGGGGTTCATCTCGCCGAGGCCCTTGTATCGCTGCAGCGCCAGCCCCTTCTCGCCCTCGCGCATTACCGCGTCGAGCAGGTCCGACGGCGCGAAGATCGGCTGGTCGCGGTCGCGCCGCACCAGCGTCGCGGGCTCGGCATAGACCTCCCGCAGCCCCTCCGTCAGCGAGGCGAGCCTTCGCGCCTCCGCCGAGCGCAGCGCCATGCCGTCGAGCACCCGCACCTCGTCGACGCCCCTCAGCGTCCGCCACAGCCTGAAGCCTGCATCCTGCGTCGGGCGCCCCTGCCAGCCGCGCTCGTATTCCGCCGCGATCATGTCGAGCCGTGCCGCCACCCTGTCGGCCGTGCCTTGCGGATCGCCGTCGAGTACGCCGGGCACCAGCGCGCCGGCGATCGTCGCCTGCTCCAGCACGTGGCGCGAGTAATGCGTCGGGAATGCGGCCAGCGTCGCGCGCACCACCCGCGCCTCGCCCACCACCCGCGCCAGATCGGGGCCGGCGATGATGCTGCCGTCGCCGAGCTTGAGGCTCGCCCCCTCCAGCCCCTGCTCGATCAGATAGGCCTCGAGCGCCGCCTGGTCCTTCAGATAGACCTCCGAGCGCCCCCGCGCGACCTTGTAGAGCGGCGGTTGCGCGATGTAGAGAAACCCCCCCTCAATCAGCTGCGGCATCTGCCGGAAGAAGAACGTCAGCAGCAGCGTGCGGATATGCGCCCCGTCCACGTCCGCGTCGGTCATGATGATGATCTTGTGGTAGCGTAGCTTGGCGATGTTGAACTCGTCGCGGCCGATCCCGGTCCCCAGCGCCGTGATCAGCGTGCCGATTTCGTTCGAGCCGAGCATCCGGTCGAACCGCGCCCGCTCGACATTGAGGATCTTGCCCCTCAGCGGCAGCACCGCCTGGTTCTGACGGCTCCGCCCCTGCTTGGCCGAGCCGCCGGCGCTGTCGCCCTCTACCAGGAACAGCTCGGACTTCGCCGGGTCCTTCTCCTGGCAGTCCGCAAGCTTGCCGGGCAGGTTCGCCACGTCCATCGCCGTCTTGCGCCGCGTCAGGTCTCGGGCCTTGCGCGCCGCCTCGCGCGCCACCGCCGCCTCGACGATCTTGCCGACGATGATCTTCGCGTCCGCGGGGTTCTCCTCAAACCACTCGCCGAGCTTCTCGTTCAGCAAGCCCTCGACCGCGGGGCGGACCTCCGAGCTCACCAGCTTGTCCTTGGTCTGGCTCGAGAACTTCGGGTCCGGCACCTTGACCGACAGCACGCAGGTCAGCCCCTCGCGCGCATCGTCCCCCGACAGCACCACCTTCTCGCGCCGCGCCAGCCCGCTCGAGCCGGCATAGGCGTTGATCGTACGCGTCAGCGCGCCGCGAAACGCCGCCAGATGCGTGCCGCCGTCGCGCTGAGGGATGTTGTTGGTGAAGGGCAGCACGTTCTCGTGGTAGCTGTCGTTCCACCACAGGGCCGCCTCGATGCCGATCCCGCCCTGCTCGCCGGAAATGTAGATCGGGTCCTTGATCAGCGGCGCCTTCGAGCGGTCGAGGTAGCGCACGAACTCCCGCACGCCCCCCTCGTAGCAGAGCTCGGTCTCGAGGATCTCCGGGTGCCGCTGGTCGCGCAGCCCGATCCGCACGCCGGAGTTGAGAAACGCGAGCTCGCGTAGCCGATGCTCCAGCGTCTTGAAGCTGTAATCGAGGTTGGAGAAGGTCGTGGTGGACGCGAGGAACCGCACCTGCGTCCCGCGCCTGCCCTCGGCGGGGCCCACCCGCGTGAGGCTCCGCACCGTATCGCCCCGCTCGAAGCGCGCGCCATGCTCGTAGCCCTCGCGCCAGATCCGCAGCTCCAGCCAGTCGCTGAGCGCGTTGACCACGCTGACACCCACGCCGTGCAGGCCGCCCGAGACCTTGTAGCTGTTCTGGTCGAACTTGCCGCCCGCGTGCAGCTGGGTCATGATGACCTCGGCCGCCGACACGCCCTCGCCCTCGTGGATGCCGACCGGGATTCCGCGGCCGTTGTCCATCACCGAGACCGAGTTGTCGGCGTGCAGGATCACCTTCACGATGTCGGCGTGGCCCGCCAGGGCCTCGTCGATGCCGTTGTCCACCACCTCGTAGACCATGTGGTGCAGGCCCGACCCGTCGTCGGTGTCGCCGATATACATTCCCGGCCGCTTGCGCACAGCCTCCAGGCCCTTGAGAACCTTGATGGAATCGGCACCGTAATCCTCGGGGATCGGCATCGGCTCGGCCATGGGGGAAATGTCCTCGTCAGCGGATGCCGCATTCTAGCGACCCGCGCGGGGATTGTCACGCTCGGGCGGCGTTTTTAGCCCCCAATTCAGCCGGTTGCGCTGCCCGCGGGCAGCGTCGGAGACCCATCCTCGGCCAGCGGCCAGAACGGGTTCATCGCCAGCTCCCAGACATGCCCGTCGGGGTCGGCGAAATAGCCGGAATACCCGCCCCAGACCGCCCGTTCGGGCGGCTTCAGCGCCTCGGCCCCCGCCTCGAGCGCCAGCGCGAAGGCCGCATCGACCTCCGCCTCGGTCGCGAAGTTGCGCGCCAGCGTCATCGCGCCCGTGCCGAGCGCCGCGGCCTCGCGTCCCTGGTCAGCGGCGAGGTCGTCGAGCCCGAAGAGCCCCAGCACCTGCCCCGGCAGCTGGAGGAACACGACCCCCTCCTCAGCCTGCGCCACCCGCAGCCCCAGCGCCTCGTAGAAGTCCCGCGCCCGCCCCAGGTCGCGCACGCCCAGCGTGATCAGCGTGATCCCCTGCTCCAGCATCGGCCCCCCTTCGCGCCCGTCACTCTGCCACATCCGCGGCCACCGGCGCCGGCAGAGCCGCCACGAAATCGTCGAAGATCGCGGCCGGCCAGTCAAAGGCGTGGGCCTCGCGCACCAGACCGCCCTCCGCGCGCCGCCACTGGCCCTGGAAGCTGCGGGTCACGTGAATCGCCATCGAATAGCTCAGCTCGTTGATCAGAGGCGTCTCGCCGCGCTGGATCACATCGACCACCAGCGATCGCACGCCCATCGCCTTCGCCGCCCCAAAGGCGAGCTCGATCGCGGCCGGATTGATCGCCTCGGGCTCGAAGTCCGACAATCCGCTGCCACTCGCCCGGAAATCGCCGGGGCGGTTGTGCCGCCGGCTCGCCATCGCCCGGTCGCCCTGAACCACGACCCGGGTATCGACCTCGTTGCCCTCGATGTACTCCTGGAAGATGACGTAGCCGCGCTCGTGGTTGCCCTTGACGCGGCCGCGGCGCAGCATGCGCAGTGGATAGTTGTACTTGCCGAAGCGCCGCTCGCGCGGGTTGCGGGTGAACTCGAGCGAATCGAGCCCGAAGGTGAACATCCGCTCGATCAGCGCCTCCGCCTCCTTCCGGTCGCGGATCAGGGCCACCCCCGCGCCGCGCACCCCGCGCGAGAGCTTGGCCACCAGCGGGTAGGGCAGCTCGCGCAGCCGCTCCAGAGCCTCGGCTGCGCGCCAGAACACCCAGGTCCTGGGATGCGCGATGCCCAGCGCCTCGAGCAGGTACGCCTGCGCCGCCTTGTCCTCGAAGGTCTCGCGCAGCACGCGCGGCGGCCAGACCCGCAGGCCCAGGTTGTCCTCCACCCCGCGCATGATCCGCGGTCCGGCATCCGTCCAGGGCTGGCGGAAGTTGTAGCGCCAGATGAAGGCGTCGAAGCCGCGGATGGTCCCGATCGCGCCGGGCGCCAGCGGGTCAACCACCTCGGCGGCAACCCCGGTCTCGTCCGCCCGCGCCTTCCACAGCGCCGAGAACGACTGCGGCTTGCCGTCGGTATGCTTCTCGATCAGGTCGTGCCCGATGGCGATCCTCATGGCGCGCGTCTCTCCCCGATGCCCCTCCTCAGCCATAGCGCAACAGCGGCCTCGCCGTCACCTCGGCCCCGCCGCCCGCCGGCGGAGATTCTTGAGCCCTGGTTAATCCGCCTCCACCCGGCTCTCCCCTTCCGCCTCGCCGATCCGCAGCCGCGCCGCCCGGCCGCCTAGCGCCGCCCAGTTCACTCGGGCCGGGACCATCGGAAGATCTGGGAAGCCTCGCCGCCGCACCAGAAGACGCCATTGAAGCCTCCGACCCCTGCTCCGCTCAAGAGTCGGAGGACATGGGCGCGCCCGATCTCATGCTCGGCGAGCGGGTAGCAGTTCAGAAGAAAGAGCCAGCGTTGATCGCATTGCACGTGCCATCTCTCCAGTGAGTTACTTTTGTCCCTGAAGCAGCGGGAGATTGCCACATCCCGGCTTAGTCATCCAAATGGGCGAGAATGGTTGCGTGCGCCTGAAAGCGCTGTAGATTCAAGCTGTTGAACACAAACCGACGGCAGCATCGGACGCACGCATGGGTGAAACGCTACAGCCGCTCACGCCCGGCTTCAACCGGTCGCTTC
>JBBQRM010000221.1:0-5497 GCA_038214855.1 Rhodobacterales bacterium
GCGAATAGATCAGCCGCGTGCGCAGCTCCGCCAGATGCTCGATCAGCGGCGCGCTGGTGTCGTCGATGTCTGGAGACTTCATGGGCGCGCAGCGCCCGCCTCGGCCGGGGCGCCCGAGCTCGACGAGCCTCCCGTTTCGGCCGCATCGCCCCCCGCCGCAGCGGGTGCGGCAGCCTCCGCGCCCGCCGGCTCGGCGGCAGGCTTCGCCTTGCCCTCCTCGGGCAGCGGCTCGAGGCTGAGGTCCTTGGGATTGACCAGCGTCTCGGCGTATTTGCGCGCGGAATGCGTCGCTGAGTTGAGGTTGAGCCGGTTGAGGTTCTTCAGCCCGCCCGTCGCCTCGTCGAGGCCGCTCTCACGTGCGGCCTGCTCCATCGAGCGCTGGAACTCGCGCGCCATTCCGCGGGCCTTGCCGACATAGAGGCCGACGGTCCGGAACAGCCCCGGCAGCTCCTTCGGCCCCACCACGATCAACGCGACGATGCCGATGAGCAGAAGCTCCGACCAACCTATGTCGAGCATCGTATGCCTCGCTCAGGCCAGGGCCGGGGTCAGACCTTGTCTTTCTCGGGCGTGACATCGCGCGCCTTTTCGGCATGCGCGCTCTCGATCTCCTCCGAGCCGTCGCGGATGCCGCGCTTGAAGCTGGTGATGCCCTTGCCGACCTCGCCCATCAGGTTCGCGATCTTGCCGCGGCCGAAGAGCACCAGCACCACGATCGCGATGAGAAGCAGGCCAGCGGGACCGATGTTGTTCAGCATGTCATGTCTCCGGTTGCGAGCCGCGCAGAGCCCCCGCGGGCGACGCGTCTCCTGCGTCAGACATATGGCGTCTCGCGGTGGCAATCAAACCCCAATCGCGTGTCCGCCAGTGCCCGCCTCACGCGCTGGCGGCGCCGGAGCCGTGAAACAGCG
This sequence comes from Rhodobacterales bacterium, assembly GCA_038214855.1. Lineage (GTDB taxonomy): Bacteria > Pseudomonadota > Alphaproteobacteria > Rhodobacterales > Rhodobacteraceae > Amaricoccus. The sequence continues at coordinate 912 of JBBQRM010000221.1, forward strand.
GGTCGACGATCCGGCTCTGCACCGTGCAGGGAAAGACGAAGCAGCGGTCGCGGCGCAACGACAGCCACAGCGGCGTGCCGGGCCGGGGCAGGAACACGCCCGGCACCGTGGCCCGCAGCGTCGAGGCGTCGTGATCCATCACCATCTCGACGATGCTGGCGTTGCCCATGAAGCGCGCGCGCGCCACCCTGCCCCGCGCCGGCACCCCGTCCTGCGGCGTCGGCAGCGGACCGGCGCCCTGGCGGTCAAAGTCCATCTTCAGGTGCTGCGGCCGGATGATGATCTCGACATCGGCCCGGTCCGCGAGCCCCGGCGTCATGAACTGCCCGAAGGGCGTGTCGGTGGCGAAGTTCGTCACCACCCCGTGGATGACGTTGACGTCCGAGAAGAACGCCGCCGCCTCCTTGTCCACCGGATTGTTGTAGATGTTGTACGGCGCGCCCTGCTGGACAATCCGGCCCCTTCGCATCAGCGCGATCCTGTCGGCCATGCGCATCGCCTCCGCCGGCTCGTGCGTGACCATCAGCACCGCGGTCCCCTCTTCCTTGAGGATGTCGAGCGTCTCGTCGCGGATGCCGTCGCGCAGCCGGTCGTCGAGCCCCGAGAACGGCTCGTCCATCAGCAGGATCCCCGGGCGTGGCGCCAGCGCACGCGCCAGCGCCACGCGCTGCTGCTCGCCGCCGGAAAGCTGGTGGGGATACTTGCCCGCATGCGCCGTCAGGCCCACCCGCGCCAGCAGCGCCTGCGCGCGCTCGGCTCGCGCGGCCGCCGGACCGGTGAGCCCGAAGGCGACGTTCTCGGCGACCCGAAGATGCGGAAACAGCGCGAAATCCTGGAACATCAGCCCGATGGCGCGCCGCTCCGGCGGCAGGTGACGGTCTGCGTCCGACACGACCCGCCCGTCCACCGCGACGCGGCCCGCGTCCTGGCGCTCGACGCCGGCGGCGATCCGGAGCAACGTGGACTTGCCGCAGCCCGACGGCCCCAGCAGGCAGGTCACCTCGCCGCGGCCGAGCTCGAGCGACACGCCGTCGAGCACCCGCACGCCGTCGTAGCTGTGCACGATCCCCTCGAGCGACAGGCGCAGCTCGGGCCCCGTCCGTGCCTCCGTCAATTCGACGCCGCCCGCATCCATATCCTTATCCGATCAAAACCATCGGGTTTAGGATGAGATAACAAGCGCGCGCCCCGCCGGCAAGGGTTTCACAGCGTCGCGTTCACTCCGCCGCCGTCGAGCAGGATGTTCTGCCCGACGATATAGCCCGCGTGGACCGAGCACAGGAACGCGCACATCGCCCCGAATTCCTGCGGCGTGCCGTAACGCCGCGCGGGGATCGTCGCCTCGCGTGCCGCGCGCGCCTCCTTTGCGCTCGTCCCCTGGGCCTCAGCGGCGGTGCCGTCGAGCAACACGGCGCGGTCGGTCGCGTGGATGCCCGGAAGCAGGTTGTTGATCGTCACGCCGTGCTGCGCGACCTGGCGGCTGGTGCCGGCGACAAAGCCCGTCAGCCCGGCACGCGCGCTGTTCGACAGACCCAGCGCCGGGATCGGCGCCTTGACCGATTGCGAGGTGATGTTGATCACCCGCCCCCAGCCCCGCTCGATCATCGCCGGCAGCACCGCCTGCATCAGCGCGATCGGCGTCAGCATGTTGCCGTCGAGCGCCTTGATGAAGTCCTCGCGGGTCCAGTCCGACCACACGCCCGGCGGCGGACCCCCGGCGTTCGTCACCAGGATGTCCGGCAACCCCGCCGCCTCCAGCACCCGCGCGCGCCCCTCTTCGGTCGTGATGTCGCCCGCGACCGCCGTCACCCGCCCGCCGTGCGCGCGCAAGGCCTCGGCGGTCGCCTCCAGCGCCTCGGCGCCGCGCGCGTTGATCACCAGATCGACCCCCGCCACAGCCAGGGCTTCCGCGCAGCCGCGCCCGAGCCCCTTGCTCGCCGCACAGACGATCGCCGTCTTGCCTTCGATCCCCAGATCCATCCGTTCCTCCTCATTCCAGCGCTTCGAGCACTGGCTCCCACTGTCGTCGCATCGGAGCATAGACCCGCTGCGGCTTGTCGAAAACGCTCAGGCCCTGCTCGGCGAGATCGGCATAGGCCGCACGCTCGGAGATCCAGGCGAGCGGCTGCTGCCCGAGCTTCTCGAAGAAGCCGCCGAGCCGCCCCGTCGCGCGCCCCTGCGCCCGAACCCGATTCGCGATCAGATGCACGGTAACCTTCCCCTTGCGCACCCGCTTGATCTCCTCGATCTCGCGCAGGAAGCGCTTGGTCGCGTCCGCGTCGAAAACCGAGGGCAGCACCGGGGCGATCACCGCGCGGGCCTCGGCGATCAGCCGTTCCGCCGCCGTGCCGCCCATCGCCCCGGGCGCATCGATCACCAGCCAGTCGATCTTCCCCGGCGCCTCGCCCACGGCACTCGCTCGCGTCCAGTCGAGCGCGTGCAGCCGCGCCGCATCCTTCGGCCGCTGCTTCATCCAGCGCAGCGCCGATTTCTGCGCATCCGCGTCCGCGAGCGCCACCGCATGGCCCCGCCCGGCCAGGGCTGCTGCGAGCGTGATCGCGGCCATGGTCTTGCCGCAGCCGCCCTTGCGGTTCGCCACCAGCACCGTCTTCATGCGCCTGCCTCCCCGCTGCTCGACAACCTACGGGTCTCACCCGCGCGCGCAAGCGTCTTGCACCCGGCGCCCGGTGCGCCGCGCCCCGATCCGTGCTACCCTTCTGCGACGCCGGGAGTCCTGATCCATGCCCGCAGCCCACCGACCCGACACCGCCGAAATCGCGTTCCTGCCGCCGCTGGGGCTGCTCGTGGCGCTCGGGCTCGCGGTCCTGCTCGAATGGCTGCTGCCGCTGCCGTTCCTGCCCGGCCCGCCCACGCCTGTGATGATCGCCGCAGGTGCGGCACTCGGCCTCGGCGGCTTCGGACTGGCCGCCTCCGGCGCCTACATCTTCCGCCGGGCCGAGACCAACGTCGACCCGCGTCGACCCGCGCTCGCCCTCGTCGAGGCCGGCCCCTTCCGCTTCACCCGCAACCCGATGTATCTCGGCATGGTGGCCCTCATCCTCGGCCTGGCACTCGCCTTCTCGCTCGACTGGGGGCTCGCGATAGCGCCGGCCCTCTGGGCGGCGCTGCATTTCGGCGTCGTCCGGCGCGAGGAGCGCTATCTCGCGGCGAAATTCGGCCAGCCCTATCGCGACTTCCTCGCGCGCACCCGCCGCTGGCTCTGAGCCGCGCTTGACGACGCAGCACCTGCGCGAGAGGATCGCAGCCCGCCGCCTGGATGTCCTGTGCTCGACGCCGCCACCCTCGCCGTCTTCGCCGCAGCCCTGGCACTCGCCGCGGGCTCGCCCGGCCCCTCGATCGCGGCGCTGGTCGCGCGGGTCGTCTCCCGCGGACCCGGTTCGGTGCTGCCGTTTCTCGCCGCGATGTGGATCGGCGAGGCCATCTGGCTCGCCTGCGCCGTCTTCGGTCTCGCAATGCTCGCGGCGAGCTTCCAGCTCGCGTTCCAGCTGCTGAAATGGGCCGGCATCGCCTATCTTCTGTGGCTCGCATGGAAGATGTGGACGGCACCGGTCGCCCAGCAGTGCACCCTGCCCGACGCCACGACGCCCTGGAGGATGTTCGGCGCCGGGCTCGCAGTGACGCTCGGCAACCCCAAGATCATGGTCTTCTACCTGGCACTCCTGCCCGCGATCCTCGATCTCGAAGCGGTGAGCCTCGCCGGCTGGGCGGAGCTGACGCTGGTGATGGCGCTCGTGCTCGCCGCGGTCGATCTCGCCTGGGTGCTCGCCGCCGTCCGGGCAAGGCGCCTCTTCCGCACCCCCGCCGCCCGCCGCCTCGCGAACCGCCTCTCCGCGGGCATGATGGCCGGCGCCGCCGGCGCCATCGCTGCGCGCTAGGGCGCCGTCCGACCCGAACGCAACGGTCCGGAATCCTTCCCAGACCGGAAGGCGCGCAGGCCGAAATCCGCGAGCGCCGCGGCCTGCGCGCGCAGGCGATCCGTGGAGTCTCGATCCGACCACTGCATGAAAGGCTCCTTGTGCGACTGCCGGACGCGACATTAGCGCGTTCCCTTGGGCTCCGCCAAGGCATCAGTCTCGCGCTGGGCCTGCGTGCAACGGTCTTAACAAATGATAAAAACGACGATTGTTCTTCAATGATTTCAATGGACGGAGTCATGTTTCACAGTGCAACACCATAAAACGCCCTCGGCCGGCCGATCCTCAGGCCGCGCCGAGGGCCTTGCGCATGGCCGGCACGACCGCGTCGGCGTCCCGCGCGACGACCACCCCCGCGGCCTCGAGACGCCGGGCCTTCTGGGCGACCGTGTCCGAGACGAAGACCGAGAGCGTCCCCGCGTGCCCCATCCGCCGCTCGACCGGCGCGTGCCGCCCGACGATCAGCGCCACCACCGGCTTGCCGTAGGGGGCGGCGCCTAGATACTCCGCCGCCGCCTCCTCCTCGACCCCGCCGAGCTCGCCGATCAGGATCACGCCCTTCGTCGCCGGATCGTCCCGGAACAGCTCGAGGCAACGGCGGAACCCGGTGCCGTGGATCGGGTCGCCGCCGATGCCGATGGTCGTCGATTG
>JBBQRM010000222.1:0-5467 GCA_038214855.1 Rhodobacterales bacterium
GTGCTCGGCGGCCGAGGCCAGCAGCAGGCGGGGCGAGCCGAGCCCGCCGGCGGCGAGCACGAAGCGCCGGGCGGCGAGGCGCAGCGTCTCGCCGTCGCGCACCGCCTCGAGATGGGTGACGCGCTCGCGCGTGCCGCGCAGCGCCACGACGCGGCAGCGGTCGAGCAACGCGGCGCGCCCGGTCGCGAGCGCGGGCTCGACGCCGGCCGACCGCCCGTCCATCTTACAGGCGCGCGGACATTTGCGGCCGACGCATTCGAGGCAGCCGGGCAGATAGCGGATGCCCAGATGCATGCGGTAGGGATGGAGGCCCCGGCGCCGGAACGTCTCCATCAGCACCGCATCGACCGGGGCCGGGGCGGGGGGCGGACGGAGCGGGCCGGGCGGATCGCCGGACAGCGGATCGGGCTCGCCGCAGATGTCGAGGAGCGCCTCGGCGCGCTCGAAATGGGGCCGGAACGCGTCGTGGCCGACCGGCCAGCCGCCGGTGGGATGCGGGATCGCGCGCGTGTCGTCGAGGTCGTGGGGCTCGGGCCGCTCCAGCGAGGCCGCATAGAAGACCGAGGTGCCGCCGACACCGGCGCCGACCGGGCCGAAGAAGCTCGAGGGCGTTCCGTCGATCACGCCCCGCATCGGCCCCGGCCAGTAGCCGCGCGCCTGGCGCGTGAGCGGGTCCTCGAGCTCCGCGCTCAGCCCCTGCCGCTCGCCGCGCGCCCCGAGAGGGCCGCGCTCGACGAAGAGGACCGACAGGCCGCGCTCGGCCAGCCGCCGGCCGAGGAGGCCGCCCCCCATGCCGGTGCCGACGACGATGACGTCCCAGGGCTTTTCGATCAGCTCCGCGATCACGGCCGGCCGATCTCGCCCGCGAGCTCCGGTGCGCGCGCGGCGACGGCCGGTGGCGGCGCAAGGGCGGGCGCGAACAGGCCGCGGAGCGTGCGCGCCCCCGTGTTCGTGACGTGGTTGTTGTCGAAGTAGAGGGAGCGACCGGCCTGCATCGCCGAGCATGTCCCGGCGCCGCAGAGCGCGGGCCAGCTGTCGAGGAGCGTGATCTCCTTCCGGGCGGCGAGCGGGCCGAAGGCTGCCTCGGCCGCGGCATTGCGCCGCTCGAGCGCCTGCCGCGGGACCTCGGTCAGGCGCTCCAGCTCGGGGCCGGGCCGCAGCCGGCCGTGCGCCATGCGCCGCGCGACGCGCCCGGAGTGGTAGTCGGGAATCTCGGGGACCTGCCGCAGGACCATGACCGCCTTGCCATGGCGCGCGAGCTCCTCCACCGTCGCCGCGGCCGCCGCGGCGAAGAGGCCGGCCTGGTCGTCTCCCTCCAGTCCCGATCCGGATGCCGGCGCGAGTGCGACGGTGTTGTGCGCATCGCCGCCGATCCCCGTGCCTTCGGCGTAGTAGCTCCATCGGCCGACGAGCAGCATGGTCCGGATCGTGGCCAGCTGCGGGAGGGCTTCCCGGAGGCGGGCGGTCGCCTCGGCGCAGTCGCGGTCCTCCTGCCGGGTGCTGGCGCTCTCCTGTTTGCGCAGGCCGAAGAGCGGCGGACATCCCGCCCGCCAGATCACGAGTCCGGGCCGATCCGCCTCCCGCGCCGCAAGGTCGAGCCCCTCCTTGAAGGCGCGCAGATGCGAATCGCCCCAGGCGAGGAACTCCGGCGCCCGGCCGGCCGGGCCGACGGGGCAGGTCTCCAGGCCCCGCAGCGGTCCGTCGTCCGGGACGAAGCAGCGGCTCCAGTCCTGGATGAAATCCTGCGAGGCCTCGACATGGGCCAGAACCCGGGGGTCGAACCGGCCCGGCAGTCCGTTGCCGAGATAGAGAAGGCCGCCGGCCGAGACGAGGGCCGCGGAGGCCATCGCAACGCCTCCGGCAAGGACCGGACCGGGCAATCTTCGCGCCCGGCGCACCGGGGTCTCGACGAAGCGCCAGGAGAGCCACGCCGCCGCGATGGCCACCAGCAGCCAGAAGGCCGCCTCGAGCGGACCGTCGTAGCCGTCGCGCCAGTAGCGCGACAGGGTCAGGACCGGCCAGTGCCACAGATAGAGCGAATAGGACATGAGCCCGACGAGAACCGGAACCCGCGCCGACAGGGCGCGGTTGACCGGGTTGTCGTCCTTGCCGTTCAGGATCACGAGGACGGTTCCCAGCACCGGAACGGCCGCCAGGGAGCCGGGGAAGGAATCGCCGGGCTCGATCGAGGCGACGGCGCCCGCCAGCAGCGCCAGGCCGAGCCAGGAGAGAAGAGCGCCGCCTCGGCCAGGGATCCCGCCCGTCCTCGATCCGTACACGGCCAGCAGGACGCCCACGAGCAGCTCCCAGGCGCGGAAGGGAAAGAGATAGAAGCCCGCCGGCGGGGATAGGCCGGTCACATAAAGGCAGAGCGCGAAAGACAGCAGGGCCGCAAGGACCAGGGTCGGCTTAAAAAAGCGCCCGAACCGCGCGAAGGCGAGCATCGCGAGCGGCAGGAAGATGTAGAACTGCTCCTCGACCGACAACGACCAGGTATGGAGCAGAATCTTGTCCTCGGCGCCGGAGTCGAAATACCCGGACTGCCGGTAGAAGTGAATGTTGGAGACATAGAGCGCGGATGCGATCAGCGATTTGCCGAACTCCCTGAACTCGAACGGCAGCAGGACGAGATAGCCCACGACGAGCGAAACGGCGGCCATGGCGAAATAGGCGGGAGCCAGCCGCCGGAAGCGCCGGAGGTAGAAGCGGGTCAGGGAGATGGTTCCGCTCGCCGCGTGTTCGCGCCACAGAATCGAGCCGATCAGAAAGCCGGAGATGACGAAGAAGATATCGACACCGACGAATCCGCCGGAGAACCCGGGAACCGAGAAATGGAACAGGACGACGGACAGGACGGCAACGCTGCGCAGGCCGTCGATCTCCGGGCGATAGGCGAAGCCCGCGGGATGTGCCTTTGAGGTTTGATCGGGCAAGTCCGGCCCCTTTTCTCGAAAGGCGGGCCTCAAGGAGCAGGTCCGCCACACTGATCACGCGATTGCTTCAGAAGAGAAGCATTCTATAGGATAAGACTCACCCGGAAGTTGTGCCCGCACTCCAAGATAAAGCCGACATATTATGTCTTTACATCACGGCGACGCCGCCGGATCATACAGCCTGCCTGATTTGGTCTCAACAACCTTCGGAGGGCAAGGCGCGGACGGCCCGAGCCCTTCCGCGCCTTGCCCTCGGATCGCCGACCCGCTGTCCGGATCGAGGAAGGATGCTCCGCAGAACCCGCCGCTTCGGCCCCGCCCTCTTCGTGATGTTCCTGTCGGCCTGCGGGGGATTGGTGCGCTGCGGTGCACCGAAGCCTCTCGATGCCGCGGCAACGGATGCTCTCTATGCGGCCCCCCTTCCCCCGCCGTCCGGTCCGCTCAGGGTGTTCCATCTCGGGCACAGCCTGGTCGGGCGGGACATGCCGGCGATGCTGCAGCAGCTCGCGGGCGAGGGTCACCGCTACGACAGTCAGCTCGGCTGGGGAACGACGCTGAAGGCGCATTGGGAGCCCGACGAGCCGATCGCGGGCTTCGAGACCGAGAACGCCCATTCGCGCTACCGCGACGCGCGCGCGGCGCTGGAGAGCGGCGACTACGACGTCCTCGTCGTAACCGAGATGATCGGGATCCGTGCTGCCATCCAGTATTACGACAGCTGGGACTACCTGCACCGCTGGGCCCGCCTGGCCTGGGACGCCAACCCGGAGATGCGGGTCTATCTCTACGAGACCTGGCATCCGCTCGACGACCCGGAAGGGTGGCTCGACCGGCTCGATCTGGACCTCGGCCGCTACTGGGAGACGGAGATATTGCGACGGGCGCAGAATTTCGACGACATGGACCGCCCGGTCCACGTGATCCCGGCCGGCCAGGTCCTTGCGCGCTTCGTACGCGCGATCGAGGCGCTCGGCGGGACGGGCGAGCTGGCGGGGAGGGAGGACCTGTTTGCCCTGACCGGAACGGGCGCGCAGGACACGATCCACGTGAACGACCTCGGCGCCTATCTGGTCGCGCTCACCCACTACGCGGTGCTCTACCAGCAAAGCCCCGTCGGGCTGCCGCACCGGCTCCGGCGCGCCGACGGCTCCGAGGCGGACGCACCGGATGCGGCCGCGGCCCGCCTGATGCAGGAAGTCGTCTGGGAGGTGGTCACCGGCTATTCCAAGACCGGCGTTCCTCAGGCGGCGGCGCCATGAGCCGCAGCCGATTCGTGCGACCTGCGGGCGCCTTGGCTCTTCCGGAACCTCGAGGCCGATCCGGGGCACGGATCGCGCGAGCCGACCATTCCGATCACCGCTTCCGGGCTCGATGCCGGCGCGAAAGGAGCGACATGTTCAAGACACTACTCTGTTGGGTTCTGGTGGCTGCCGGGCCGATCGCGGCCGATGCAGCGCCCGCAGCCGATGCGGCCGGCCCGGACGCCGCTTCATCCACCCGATCGATGGATGCGCAAGGCATGACCGATATCAGGAGCTATGTCTTCGGCAACAGCCTGATCCACCATCTGACCCCTCGTGACGAGACCACGGTGCCGCACTGGGTGCATGCGCTGGCGCGATCGGCCGGCCATACCTACGCTGTCGATGGACGCTGGGGATTTCCCCGAAACTTTGCGGAAGATCTGCCCCCCTTCGTCAATTGGGACTTCAAGGAGGGTCCCGTGCCGCACGTCTGGACGTCGGGTTCATTCGCGAATGCCGATTTCGACAATATTCTCTTCGTGACCGAGAATTTCATTCAATACAACCCGTCTACAGAACCCTATCTCGGGGACAACCCCGGTAACCAGACCCCATTGTCTGCGACATTGAAAGTTTTCGATTGGGTGGACTCCCAGGAACCCGGCATAAGAGTCTACCTTTATGAAGGCTGGGGGGAAATGTACAGTTTTGCAGAGTCATTTCCTCCCGAAGAGTCTCAATTAAAGGTGTATTACACCAACAATATTGGCCCCTATCATGATTGGTGGCTGGATTATCTCGCCGAAATACGTTCGGCCAGGCCGGAACTCGACGTGGAGCTGATCCCGGTGAGCTACATCCTGAGCAGGCTTCTGACCGAGACGGTTCTGAGCGGAATTCCCGGGGCCGCTCTGTACGACGATCTGGCGCCCCATGGGACCGCGACCGTCTATTTTCTGGCGGGCCTGATCACCTACATGAGCCTGTACCAGGAGAAGGCGCCCGCCGATTTCTTGGTGCCGGACAGCGTTCACAGCCTTGTCCGTGACAATTACCCCGATGTCGTCGACCATGTCTGGAACGCGCTCCAGGACGGCCGGCGGATCAATCGCGAGGGGAGGGACCTGCGCGCCGAGGTCGCTCCGGCCGCGCCTGCCGAAGCGCCCCCCGTGCAGGAGGCGGCGGAGGCCGCGGCGCCCGCCCCGGCTCCGCCGGCCACTGGGACGGGTTTCGAGGCGGCCTATTTCGTGCTGCCGCAGCCGGTCGCGAGCCTCGCGGAGATCGATTTCG
>JBBQRM010000223.1:0-5466 GCA_038214855.1 Rhodobacterales bacterium
CCGCCGCAGGCGGGGCAGGTCGTGGCGGCCCAGGTCGGGTGCCGCTCGAGCGGATTGCCGGGCCGATCGAAGCTCACATCTTCCGGCAGGCGGACCGGCAGGTTCTCGGGCCTCTCCGGCACCACGCCGCAGGCGGGGCAATGGATCACCGGGATCGGGCAGCCCCAGTAGCGCTGGCGGCTGATTCCCCAGTCGCGCAGGCGGTAGTTGGTGACGCCCCGACCGACACCCTCGGCCTCGCAGAAGGCGATGGCGGCCTCGATCGCGGCCTCGCCGGTCTGGAGCTCGGGGCCCGCGAGCGCGCGGGTGTAGCGCACCGTCTCGGTCTTCGGCGGGACATAGGCCACGTCGCCGACGGGTTGCGCGTCCTCCGCAGCCTCAAACGTCTCGATCACCGGCAGGTCGTATTTGCGCGCGAAGTCGAGGTCGCGCTGATCGTGGGCCGGGACGCCGAAGACCGCCCCGGTGCCGTAGTCCATCAGCACGAAGTTCGCGATCCACACCGGCAGCCTGCGCGACGGATCGAACGGATAGACGGCCTCGATGCCCGTGTCGAACCCGCGCTTCTCGGCGGTCTCGAGCGCGGCTTCCGAGGTGCCGGAGCGCCGGCACTCGGCGCAGAAGGCCGCAGCCTCGGGCGAGCTGCGCTCCAGCGCGCGCGCCAGCGGATGATCAGGCGAGATCGCGAGAAACGTCGCCCCCTCCATCGTGTCGGGACGCGTGGTGTAGACCTCGACCCTCCCCTGCCCCTCGGGCGCCCCGATCAGATCGAAGCCGAACTGCAGGCCCCGCGAGCGGCCGATCCAGTTGCGCTGCATCAGACGCACCTTCTCCGGCCAGGCGTCGAGGCCGTCGAGCGACGCGAGCAGGTCCTCGGCGAAGTCGCTGATGCGGAAGAACCATTGCGTGAGCTCGCGCCGCTCGACCGGGGCGCCGGAGCGCCAGCCGCAGCCGTCGATCACCTGCTCGTTGGCGAGCACGGTGAGATCGACGGGATCCCAATTGACCGTGGCTTTCCTGCGATAGACGAGCCCGGCCTTGAGCATGTCGAGAAACAGCCGCTGCTGCTGGCCGTAGTACTCGGGATCGCAGGTGGCGAAGCACCGGTCCCAGTCGATGGCGAACCCCATGGGGCGCATCTGCTCGCGCATCGCGGCGATGTTCTCGTAGGTCCAGGTCGCGGGATGCACGCCGCGCTCGATCGCGGCATTCTCGGCCGGCATGCCGAAGGCGTCGAATCCCATCGGATGCAGCACGTTGAAGCCCCGCGCCCGCTTGTAGCGCGCCACCACGTCGCCCATCGTGTAGTTGCGGGTATGGCCGATGTGGATGCGCCCCGACGGATAGGGGAACATCTCGAGCACGTAGTATTTGGGACGCGCGGGATCGACGTCCGCCCGGAACACCGCCTCCTTGTCCCAGACGGCCTGCCACTTCGCCTCGATCTCGCGCGCATCGAACCTGGGCGCCGCTGGCCCACCCGCCGCGGGTCGCATCGCGCTCAGCCGCGCCGCCCGGCCTGCGCGATGCGCAGCTGGCGGGCGCGGGTCAGGATCGCATCCTCGAGGCGGCGGTTCTCGGCCTCGGCCACCGGCACCGCGCGGCCGCCCTGCTGGCGGAAGGCCGCGACCTTGAGCGAGCGGGCATCGAGCGCGGGATCGTTGAGATAGACGGTCACGCGGTAGGCGGTGGCGTCGCCGGCCACGCGCCCCCAGTCGGTGACGATGAGGCCCGAAAACGGATCGGCGCCCTCGAGCGGCAGGAACGACAGCGTGTCGAGCGATGCCTGCCAGAGATAGCGATTGACCGCCACGACCTGCTCGGCGTCGCCACGCCGGCGGAACAGGTCGAAGAAGCTCTCCTGCGGGATCTCCAGCTCGCGGTTGCGGCTCTCGATGGCGCTCTCCCGCTGGCGCGCCGCGTCGCCACCCGCGCAGCCCGCCAGAACGAGCGCCAGCACAGCCACCAGACCCGAATGCCGCAGCCCCATGCGCAGGTTCATCGCATCCGATCCCGCCCTCGTTCCTCGTCGCGAGAGCCTTAAGCCCTGCCCCTCCGGCGGGCAAGCCCCCGCTCGCGCGCGGCCGATCCGCCACTGTGGCAAAGCTGCATCAAGTCGCAAGACAAAACGGCGGCCGGCGGCGATCCGCTTGACCGAAACTGCCGAGGTGAGAGAAGACAACGGCACTTGGTCCGGGATGATCCGGACTTGAGCTTGGGATTTGGGACAGAGGGAAACAGATGAAACAGGTTCTCTTCGCCTCCACCGCGACCGCAGCACTGGTCATCGGCGGGATGGCTTCGGCGCAGGGCATCGCGCTGTTCGGCGACGCGCGACTGGGTCTGGGCTACAACATCGACAACGCCGGCGGCGAGCTCACCGACGATCCGGACTTCGAGGACGACGTCCGCGCCGTCAGCCGGGTGCGCTTCGGTGTCAACATGACCGGCACCACCAACAGCGACATAACCTTCGGCGCCACGATCCGCGCCGACAATGCCCAGAACGGCCAGGGCAGCGACTTCGGCCAGCGCGCCGGCAACGTCTTCATCTCCGGCGCCTTCGGCACGCTGACCTACGGCGACACCAACGGTGCGGACGAACAGCACGTGGGCGACCTGCCGGGCAACTTCTCGCTGACCGGCCTCGGCGACCCGAACGAGACGCTCTACCTCTCGAACGGCGGCGACCTCGGCCCGGGCATCGATGCGATCGGCCGCGACTTCGCCTCGGACCCGAACGCGCGCCCGACGGTGCGCTACGACTACGAGTTCGCGGGCTTCGGTCTGTCGGCCTCGACCGACCGCGACCTCGAGGACGTCGCCGTCGGCGGCAGCTACACCTTCACCTTCGGCGGCAACAGCTTCACGGCGGCAGCGGGCTATCTCGACTATTCGGGCTTCCCAGGCGGTGATGTCGACGACGATGCCGACGGGCTGCCGGACGATTTCGCCGAAAGCGGCGAGATGTATTCGGCCGGCCTCTCCGGCAACGTCTTCATCTTCGACGCCGGCGTGATCTACACCAAGGCCAACGGTGACGCCGGCAACGACTTCGAGACCCTCGGTGCCGGTCTGACCACCGAGATCATGGATTTCGACGTCGGCGGCTACTACAGCCAGATCATCAACTCCACCGGCGATGCCGACGGCAACGAGACCTACGGCCTGACGGCGCAGTACGACCTCGGCGGCGGCGCCAGCGTCAACGGCGGCGTCGGCCAGACCTACAACGACGCGACGGTCGCCGACTTCGGCGTCAAGATGTCGTTCTGATCTCACCGGACAGTGAGAGAGCGGGCGGGCCTTCGGGTCCGCCCTTTTTCTTGCGCGAACGGCTCCCCCGTCTCGCGCCGCCGGAAGACTCCCGGCCGGAGAGCGGAAGTTCCCCCCGACGCGCCGGCGCCTCGCCTTGTTCCTCGTTGAAATATCCCCACCGAAGGCACCTGCACGGCGTGCCGCTTCGCGGAGGCGCGGGGTCTCGCAGGGTGCCGCGAGCGCCAAAGCTTTAACGAGAGATGAAGACGCGCATATTTATTAAACGATTTCAATGGGAGATTTCGTGTCGCACGGCGCGACATTGTGCGACACGATCGCCCGCCGCCGCGCGGCAGCGCCCCGTCAGAGGCTCGCCGAGGCGGCGGGCCGCGCGCTTTCGGCCGCGGGCGGCAGCCACGCCCCCGACGTGGACACCTCATGGGCCAGCGGCAGCCCGATGATGCAGCGCAGGCCCGAGGGCAGGAACTCCCGCTCGATCGATCCGCCGATCTCCGCCGGCAGCACCCGCTCGATCAGCGTCGTCCCGAAGCCCGCCTCCTCGGGCGCCTGCAGCCCGCGCAGCCCCTTCTCCAGCCAGACGATCTCGAGCCACGGCGCACCGCCCTGCCCCGGATCGGGGCGCCGCACCGACCAGCAAACCGACAGCCGCCCCTGCGCCTCGGCCAGCGCCCCATGCTTGGTGGCGTTGATTGCGAGCTCGTGGAACGCGAGCCCGAGCGCCTGCGCCTGACGGCCGCTGAGATCGACCTCGGGGCCGGCCACCTCGGCCGGACGCTCCTCCGAAACGAAGGGGGCGAGCGCGCTGCGCGCCAGCTCGCCGAGGCTCAGCCGGTCCCAGCCGCCGCCCACGAGCAGCGAATGCGTGCGCGCCATCGCCTGGATCCGCGCCTCGAAGCCGGCGACGAAGGCATCGGTCGAGGTCGCGCTGCGCGAGGTCCGGCGCGCGATCGAGGCGACGGTGGTCAGCAGGTTCTTGACCCGGTGGTCGAACTCGGCCGTCAGCGCGTCGCGCAGCCGCTCGGAGGCGACCTCCTGCGTCACGTCTTCGGCTTGCTGCATCACCCCGCAGAGCCGACCCGAACGGTCGCGCAGCGGCACGTGGTGGCAGGTGAACCAGCACTGGCGCAACCCGCCCTCGGGATCGTGCAGGGCGAAGGGCTGCCGGATCAGCGAATTCGCCTCGCCGGCGCAGGCCCGCACGAACGCCCGCCGCAGGGCTTCCCGCCGCGCCTCCTCCTCGGGGAAAGCGTCGAAGACGAAGCGACCTACAAGTTCCCCCCGCGCGCGCTGGGTCATCCGCAGATAGGCATCGTTCATGTCCACGAAGCGCAGCTGGGCGTCGAGGACCATGTGCGGCGCCGGAAGGCTGCGGAACATCTGCCAGAAGTCGATGTCGATCATGGGCCGGACGACCTCTTTTTCAGCCTGCCGCTCGCGCGAGGGGCAGAATCTATCAACGGCTTGCGAAAACTCAACAACGGAATGGCACAGTTTCGACGCAGGTCCCAAAAGCCGCCGATCCGCCTCGGCCGCGCTTTCGGCGGCCTGCGCCATGGGCTATGCTGGCGGCCCGTCTCTCGCGCCCCGGATCGCCGATGCCCCTCGATGCCGTCGTCGCCCGCGTCTCGGATGCCCTCGAACGGGCCGACCGGCCCGCGGGCAGCGTCACGCTGATCGCCGTCTCCAAGGTCCAGCCGCTCGGGCGGGTGCGCGCCGTGCTCGACGCCGGCCACCGCGTCTTCGGCGAAAACCGTGTTCAGGAGGCGGCGGAGAAATGGCCGGACCTGCGGGCGCAGTACCAGGACGTGGCGCTGCATCTGCTCGGGCCGCTCCAGACCAACAAGCTCGCCCGCGCGCTCGAGCTCTTCGAGGCGATCCACAGCCTCGACCGCGAGCGCCTGGCGCGCAAGCTCGCCGAGGCGGTACAGGCCGCAGGTCGATGCCCGGCGCTCTTCGTTCAGGTCAACACCGGCGCGGAGCCGCAGAAGGCCGGCGTATCACCCGGGGCGCTCGACGCCTTCGTCACCACCTGCCGCGGCTTCGACCTGCCGCTGGAGGGGCTCATGGTGATTCCACCGATCGACGACGACCCCGCCCCGCACTTCACGATGCTGCGCGAGATGGCGCGGCGCAACGGGCTCGAGGGCCTGTCGATGGGCATGAGCGACGATTTCGAGACCGCGATAG
>JBBQRM010000224.1:0-5447 GCA_038214855.1 Rhodobacterales bacterium
CCCTGCTCCTCGCCCGCGACGATGAAGCTCGCGAGCACCGGGATCACCGCGCCGTTCATCGTCATCGACACCGACATCTCGCCCAGGGGAATCCCCTCGAACAGCCGCTTCATGTCCTCGACGCTGTCGATGGCGACGCCCGCCTTGCCCACGTCGCCCTCGACGCGCGCATGATCGCTGTCGTAGCCGCGATGGGTGGCGAGATCGAAGGCGACGCTGAGCCCCTTCTGCCCGCCTTCGAGCGCGCGGCGGTAGAAGGCGTTCGAGGCCTCGGCCGTCGAGAAGCCCGCATACTGGCGGATGGTCCAGGGCCGGCCTGCGTACATCGTCGCCCGCGGGCCCCGCAGGTATGGGGCGAACCCCGGCAGCGTGCCGAGATGCGCGAGCCCCTCGAGATCTGCCTCGGTATAGAGCGGCCGCACGGCGATCCCCTCGGGCGTGTGCCACTCGAGCGTCTCGGGCGCGCGACCCCTGAGCTCGCGCTCGGCGGCTGCGCGCCATTGGCTGAGGTCGGGCTTCGTCATGTCGGGTCTCCTCCGCCGGCGCGTGGCCGAATCGCCGCGGGCGATCACAATCGCTGCGCGGACCTATCGCATCGGGCCACCGGGCGATTATGTCTTGGCCGGAGGGAAAAAACCATGCGGACATGGCAGATGATCGCGAAACTCCTGATCGCGGCCGGGCTGGGGCTCTCGGGCGCCGCAGCAGCGCAGCCGGTGGTGGCGGTGCAGGTCGAGCCGGAGGCCACCGCCAGCCCCCCCGCCCCGGAGCCGGAAGCGGCGCCGGCGCCCGAGGCGGAGGCGCCGCCGGAAGCGCCCGACCTCGACTCGCTTCTCTGGATCGCCCGGCCGGTGGTGGTCTTCGCCGACAGCGAGAACGATCCTCGCTTCCGCCAGCAGATGGACATGCTCGACCAGTATTCCGAAGACCTGCTCGCGCGCGACGTGGTGATCCTGACCGACATCGACGCGGGCACGCTGAGCGACCTGCGCCGCGAGTTGCGCCCGCGCGACTTCACCCTGGTGCTGATCGACAAGGACGGCACCGTCGTCCAGCGCCGCCCCGCGCCCACCACGGTTCGCGAGCTGACCCACACCATCGACCGTCTGCCCTCGCGACGGCTCGAGACCGGATCGATGCGCCAGTAGCGCCGCTCAGTCGAACTCCAGGATCACCTCGTCCACCCCCAGGCTGTCGCCGGGTCGGGCGTTCACCTTCGCCACCCGCCCGCTCCGCTCGGCGCGCAGTACGTTCTCCATCTTCATCGCCTCGACCATGCACAGCGCCTGCCCCGCCTCGACCGCGTCGCCCTCTCCCACGTCGAGCCGCATCAGCGTGCCGGGCATCGGGCAGATCAGCAGCCGCGAGGTGTCCGGCGGCTCGCGCACCGGCATCAAGGCCGCCAGCTCCGCATGCCGCGGCGCGAGTACGCTTATCCCGAGATCGGCGCCGCGATAGCGCATCCGGTAGCCGCCCGGACAACGGTCCACCTTCACCGCGAGCGCGCGCCCGTCCACCTCGGCATTCACCAGAGCTGTGACGAAATCCCCCTGCCGGATGGCGACCCGAAGCCGCGCCTCGCCATCGAGCGCGATCAGATAGGCGCCCTCTCGCTCGGCGATCTCGCCGCGCCAGCTCCGCTCGCCGATGCGCACCACCCAGGCGTCGCCCGGCGTCCGCTCGTGGCTGGGAAGCGCCCCTGAGACGCGCGAGGCGCGACGCTCCCCCTGATCGTGGAGCGCGATGGCAAAGGCCGCGAGATCGCGCAGCACCGCCTCCGGCAGATCCACGCCGTGAAAACCCTCGGGCCATTCCTCGGCGATGAAGGCGGTGGTGATCTCGCCCGCCACGAACCGCGGATGATCCATCACCGCGCTCAGGAAGGGCAGGTTGTGCCCGATCCCCTCGAGCTCGAACGCGTCGAGCGCCCCCCGCATCGCCTCGATCGCCGCCGGCCGGTCCGGTGCCCAGGTGCAGAGCTTGGCGATCATCGGATCGTAGAAGATCGAGATCTCGCCCCCCTCGTAGACGCCGGTGTCGTTGCGCACCGCCTGCGCATCGCTGCGATGTTCCTGCGGCGGACGGTAGCGCGTGAGCCGTCCGGTGGAGGGCCGGAAGTTGCGATAGGGGTCCTCCGCGTAGAGCCGGCTCTCGATCGCCCAGCCGTCCAGGCGCACGTCCTCATGCCCGAAGGCCAGCTTCTCGCCCGCCGCCACCCGGATCATCTGCTCCACGAGGTCGATGCCGGTGACCAGCTCGGTCACCGGATGCTCGACCTGGAGCCGCGTGTTCATCTCGAGGAAGTAGAAGTTCCGCGCCGCATCGACGATGAACTCCACCGTCCCGGCCGAGGCATACTCCACCGCTTTCGCCAGCGCGACCGCTTGCTCGCCCATCGCTCGGCGCGTCTCGGCGTCGAGAAACGGCGAGGGCGCCTCCTCGATGACCTTCTGGTTGCGCCGCTGGATCGAGCATTCGCGCTCGCCGAGGTAGAGACAGGTGCCGTGGGTGTCGCCGAGCACCTGGATCTCGATGTGCCGCGGCTGGCTCACGAACTTCTCGATGAAGATCCGGTCGTCGCCGAAGCTCGAAGCCGCCTCCGAGCGCGAGCGCGCAAACCCCTCCCGCGCCTCCGCGGGGTCCCACGCGATCCGCATCCCCTTGCCGCCGCCCCCCGCGGAGGCCTTGATCATCACCGGATAGCCGATTTCGCCGGCGATCCGCGCCGCGTGTTCCGCGTCCTCGATCAGCCCCATATGGCCCGGCACCGTCGAGACGCCCGCCTCGGCCGCGAGCTTCTTGGAGGTGATCTTGTCGCCCATCGCCTCGATGGCGCCGACCGGCGGGCCGATGAACGCCACCCGCTCCGCCTCGAGCGCCCGCGCGAAATCCGCGCGCTCCGACAGAAAGCCGTAGCCGGGATGCACGGCATCCGCCCCGCTGGCGCGAACCGCTTCCAGCACCCGTTCGATGGAGATGTAGCTCTCGGTGGCCGCTGCCGGACCGATCCGCAGCGCCTCGTCGGCCATCCTCACGTGCAGCGCGTCGGCATCGGCGTCGGAATAGACGGCGACGGTGCGGATGTTCATCCGCCGCGCACTGCGGATCACCCGGCAGGCGATCTCGCCCCGATTGGCGATCAGGATCTTCTCAAACACGCCGGCGCCTCCGCTTCGAGGCGCCGGCTGACGTCTCAGCGCAATGCGCCGGCCACACCACCGATGGCGGCACCGGCCAGCGGCTCGTCGGCGACGACCTGTCCCGCGACCGCGCCTCCGGCCGCACCGGTGAGCACGCGCTGGGTGCGGGTCTCGCCGCAGCCGGCGAGCAGCAGCGCCGACAGACCGGCGAGCGCGACGATCCTGAGTTGCATGGGCTCCCTCCTCTCGTTGAGACCGAAGCAACGCGCGAAAGGGTTAATTCGATCCGTCTCGGCCAGCGGCTCGTGTCAGTCATCGTCGAACACCCCCGGGAAGCTCGCGCGCGCGCAGGCCGGGTCGATGCGCAGCATCGCCTCGTAGCTCGCGGGATCGAAATCGGTCTCCGCGGGCACCACCTCGCGCCCGATCAGCCAGTTGAGCCGCCCGGCGTCGAGATTGCCGCGCACGAAGGGCTCCTCGCCGAAGGTCTCCCACAGCGCCGCCAGAAACGCCCGGTCGGCGGCGCGGTCCTGCGGCCTGCGGTCGGCATGGCGCGGACGCGCCTTGAGCGGCGTCGCGCCCTTCGGGCCCGGCCGGCGGATGACGAACTGAAGGTCCGTCCCCGGCAGCCGCCCGGGAAAGCCGCGGTGCTTCAGCATCCCCCGCCTCGCCGCGCGAGCGTCAACGAAACATGAAAATGCGATTTTTTATTCAATAATTTCAATGCCTGAATCCCGCTTTCACAGTGAAAGCCGTGAAATCCTCTCGCGCTGCCGGACCATCGCACCTCCTCCCCCTGACCCGCGCCCGCACCCGCGGCCTCGCAAGCCGATGCCGAGCACACCCCGCCCTCACAGCGGGATGTTGTCGTGCTTCTTCCACGGGTTCGCCAGCCGCTTCGAGCGCAGCGACGCAAAGGCCCGCGTCACCCGCCGGCGCGTGGAATGCGGCATGATCACCTCGTCGATGAACCCCTTCTCCGCCGCCACGAACGGGTTGGCGAAGCGCGTCTCGTACTCCCGGGTCCGTTCGGCGATCCCGTCGGGGTCGCCCGCCTCGGCACGGTAGAGGATCTCCACCGCGCCCTTGGCCCCCATCACTGCGATCTCCGCCGTCGGCCAGGCGTAGTTGAAATCCCCGCGCAGATGCTTCGAGGACATGACCACATAGGCGCCGCCATAGGCCTTGCGGGTGATCACGGTGACCTTCGGCACCGTCGCCTCGCCGAAGGCAAACAGCAGCTTCGCCCCGTGCTTGATGATCCCGCCGTATTCCTGCCCCGTCCCCGGCAGAAACCCCGGCACGTCGACGAAGGTGAGGATCGGCACCTCGAACGCATCGCAGAACCGCACGAACCGCGCCGCCTTGCGCGCGCTGTCGATGTCGAGACAGCCCGCGAGCACCATCGGCTGGTTCGCGACCACGCCCACCGTCGAGCCTTCCAGCCGGATGAAGCCGGTGATCATGTTCTTCGCGAACTCCGCCTGGATCTCGAAGACGTCGCCTTCGTCCGCGACCTTGGCGATCAGCTCCTTCATGTCGTAGGGGGTGTTCGCGCTCGCAGGCACCAGCGTGTCGAGGCTCGGCTCCACCCGGTCCGAGGGATCGTAGAAGGGCCTGACGGGGGGCTTCTCGCGGTTCGACAGCGGCAGGAAGTCGACCAGCCGCCGCTCTTCCATCAGCGCCACCAGATCGTTGTCGTAGGCCCCGTCCGCGACCGAGGAGCGCTGGGTATGGGTGCGCGCCCCGCCCAGCTCCTCGGCGGTGACGACCTCGCCGGTCACGGTCTTCACCACGTCGGGTCCGGTGACAAACATGTAGGACGACCCGTGCACCATGAAGATGAAATCCGTCATCGCCGGCGAATAGACCGCACCCCCCGCGCAAGGTCCCATGATGACGCTGATCTGCGGCACCACCCCCGAGGCGAGGATGTTGCGCTGGAAGACGTCGGCATAGCCCGCGAGGCTCGCCACGCCCTCCTGGATGCGCGCGCCGCCCGAATCGTTGATGCCGATCACCGGCGCGCCGTTCCGCACCGCCATATCCATGATCTTGCAGATCTTCTGCGCATGGGTCTCGCTGAGCGAGCCGCCGAAGACGGTGAAGTCCTGGCTGAAGACATAGACCATCCGGCCGTTGATCGTGCCCCAGCCGGTCACCACGCCGTCGCCGGCAATCCGCTGCGACGCCATGCCGAAGTCGGCCGAGCGGTGCTCGACGAACATGCCGAACTCCTCGAAGCTTGCGTCGTCGAGGAGCACCTCGATCCGCTCGCGCGCGGTCAACTTGCCGAGCCGGTGCTGC